>JANOIK010000129.1:0-9428 GCA_031407585.1 Planctomycetota bacterium
TCGACGACCAGAATGCGGCGCCCGACCAGCAGGGGGCGCGACTCAACGGCGCCGGCGACGGGGTGCGCCTCGACAGGCGCCATCTTTTGCCCGACCTTTTGGATTACCCGCTTGATGTCCCGGGCGTTCCGCAGGATGCGCTGCAGCCGCAGCACCACGTCGGGATCGAGATTGA
The DNA here is from genome assembly GCA_031407585.1 of Planctomycetota bacterium. GTDB lineage: Bacteria > Planctomycetota > Planctomycetia > Pirellulales > Lacipirellulaceae > Lacipirellula. The sequence goes on from JANOIK010000129.1 coordinate 176, forward strand.
TCGATCGCTCCATGACATTCACGGCGTCATTGAGAATGTCGTCCACGGGCATCGCGACCGCGCTGTGGATCGCTTCGATGCTGGCCGCGCACGCCACGAGCTTCTCGGCGTTGAGCAGCTCGAGCGTGTTGAGCGCCGCCGCCACATTGCGGGCAAAAATCTCGAGGAATTGCAGGTCGCTGTCGCTAAACGCCTCCAGCTCGGGGCTCTCCACGTTGAGCGTGCCGACGGTGTTGTCGTGCAGCATCAGCGGCACGGTGAGCGAGCTGCGAGCGCCCTTGGATCCTTCGAGATACAGCGGATCCTCGGCCGCGTTGCTGCAGATGTAGCTCTTTCCCGTAGCGGCCACATAGCCGGTCACGCCGTTGCCCTTTTCCTCGGCCCACAAGCGGCGCTGGGCGGCGGTGGGCTCCATGCCGACGGCCAGCAGGGGCATCAGCTCGCGCGTGTCGACGTCGAGCATACGAATTTCGATGACGTCCAGGTGCAGCACGTCCTGCATGCAATGGACGATATTCTCTTTGAGCAGCGAGACGCGCTCGCGGTAGTCGAGGTTCGAGACGTCGTCCGGCACGAGGTCGGCCAGCTCGATGCCCGCCTGGTGAATGGCGGCCAGCTTTTGCTGCTGGAGCATCTCGGCCGTCACGTCGCGGAGCGTCACGATCAGATGTTGCGGCGACTCGGCTTCGCCGACCGGCACGGGCGCCGCGTGAATTCGGAAGTAGCGGTTGTCGGTACAGCGCAGCGTCGACTGGCTGGAGACGCTCGTGGCCAGCGCCGTTTCGAGCGGACAAAAGTCGGGCCCCAGGATCTCGGGATTGCCCAGAATTTTGTAGAACTTCTGTCCGATGACCGTGTCGCTGCCGGTCCACTCCCGCAGGCGACCGTTGCCCCAGACGATGGTATGCTCCGAGTCGAGCAGCACGACGCCGTCGGGCATGCCTTGCAGAATCTGGTCGCCCTGCATCAGGCGGCCGACGTCGCTGGCGTCGCCAATGCGGTCGGCGTCCACATACACGCCCGCAAACTGGTTGCGGCCCATCAGGGCGAGGGCCTTCAGCGACGAGGCCGATTCGACCAGTTCGATCTCGGGGCCGAGCTTGTCCTGCAAACTGACAAGCGCATCGTGAGCGCCGCCGAGATAAAGAATCTTGGGTCGAGCCGAGGCGCCTTCCGTGGACGCCGGTTCTGTCGACGCAAAGGGTTCAGACACCACGGGATTCCCAGGGGCGATTTCGTGGATCAGCGAACCGTGGCGAGTGTGCAGGCGGGTGGAGGGAGTTGACTCGCGTTCGGTAGTTGCTCACTGGAAGTATAGGCATGAAATGGTAAACCAACAAGTTGAAGGTGGCCCCGCGCAAGGGTACGCCGCGAGGCTCTGCGGCGAAACATCGCGGCGTCCCGCCATTTAGCCGCGGAGCTTGCTCCGCGCGTCGCGGCGTCGCGGCCCGCCGCAAGCGGCGGGGCTAAATGTGGGTGGCGTGACGGGTTTGCTGCTAGGGGGATGTCGCCAAATGCTTTCGACTGACATTCCGCGTCGATTTCCCGTACAATTCTTCACCCCGCCTCGTGGGCGCGCCGATTGCTGGCGCGCCCGTGCAACCGTCGAGCCGTCCGCCCGCTTCGGGCGTCGCTCTGTGAGAGGCTCTCCCCGCTACACCCATCGGCCCCCATGGCACGCACGCGACTTGTTGTTCCCCCGACGCACCTCCGCAACGTGGCGATTATCGCCCACGTCGACCACGGCAAAACCACGCTGGTCGACCAGATGCTCTACCAGTCCGGACAGTACCGCAACGAGGAGCTCGACAAGCTCGCCGGCGGACAGCACGGGCTGATCCTCGACTCGAACGATCTCGAGCGCGAGCGCGGCATCACGATCCTCAGCAAGAACTGCGCGGTTGCGTACAAGGCCAGCGACGGCCAGATGTACCGCCTCAACCTCATCGACACGCCCGGCCACGCCGACTTCGGCGGCGAGGTGGAGCGCGTGCTCGGCATGTCCAACGGCACGCTGCTGCTGGTCGACGCCTTCGAGGGGCCCATGCCGCAAACGCGGTTCGTGCTGCAAAAATCGCTGGAGCGCGGGCTGCGCCCCGTGCTGGTGGTCAACAAGGTCGACCGCCCCGACTCGCGCCCGCAGGAAGTGGTCGACGAGGTGTTCGACCTGCTGGTGGACCTCGACGCCCCGGACGACGTGCTCGACTTCCCAATAATCTACGCCTCCGGCCGCCAAGGCTGGGCCACCGACGACCTCGCGAATCCGAGCAAAAACCTGATCCCCTTGTTCGAAGCCGTGGTGAAATTTGTCCCGGCGCCCGACGACGGCACGCGGGCCGCGATGCCGCTGCAGATGCAGGTCACGACGCTCGACTACTCCGACTACGTCGGCCGCATCGCGATTGGCAGGGTCCACGCGGGCACCATCCGCAAAAAACAGCGCGTCGCCGTGATCGACCACCTGGGCGAAGTCACCCGCAAAAATGTGACGCAGATTTTCGCGTTCGAGGCCCTCGACCGCGTCGACGTCGACGAAGTCACGGCAGGCGACCTGTGCGCGATCGTCGGTCTGGAGCCGATCGAGATCGGCGACACGATTGCCGACGCCGACAATCCGCACGTCCTGCCGCACGTCCACGTCGATGACCCGACGCTCCACATGATGTTTCGCGTCAACGACGGGCCGTTGTGCGGCCGCGACGGCAACCAGCTGACCAGCCGGCAAATCAGCGAACGGCTGGAGCGGGAGCTGCGCTCCAACGTGGCCCTGCGCGTGGCGCCCGGCCCCACGCAGGAGCAGTTCCGCGTCTCGGGCCGCGGCATGATGCACCTGGGCATCCTCATCGAGAACATGCGTCGCGAAGGTTTCGAGGTGTGCGTGGGCAAGCCCCAGGTGATCTACCGCGAAATCGACGGCGAGAAGTGCGAGCCGATCGAGCAATTGGTCGTCGACTGCCCTGAGTCGGCCCAAAGCTCGGTGATGGCATTGCTGGGCGATCGCCGGGCGGAGCTGGTGAAAATGGGCCATCGCTCGAGCACCAGCGGGTTCATTCACATGGAATTCAAGATTCCGGCCAAGTCGCTCATGGGGCTCAAGAATCGCATGCTCAACGCCACCAAAGGCGAAGCAATCATGCATCACACGCTGCTGGGCTACGAGCCCGTGAAGGGCGAGATGCCCAAGCGGCCGCTCGGCGTGCTCATCTCTAACGGCACGGGGGTCGCGACGTCGTACTCGCTCGACGCGCTCTACGACCGGGGCGTGTTCTTCGTCCGCCCTGGAGATCAGGTGTACGAAGGTCAGGTCGTGGGCGAAAACTGCCGCGCGGGCGATCTGGTGGTCAACATCGTGCGGGCCAAACAACTGACGAATGTGCGCGCCTCCGGCAAGGACGAGAACGCCCAGGTGCGCCCGGTGCGCGATCTGTCGCTGGAGTCGGCGCTCGAGTACATCGAGGAAGACGAGCTTGTCGAGATCACGCCCAAGAGCGTGCGGCTGCGCAAAGCGATGCTCGACGAGAACGACCGCAAACGCGAGTCTCGCAAAGCGGCGGCGGTGGGCGTGTAGCCTTTCATCTACCTCCGGTCTCCTCTCCCTTGAGGGGAGGGCTAGGTAGGGGGGTCGAAGCTGGTCCACGCGCCGCATTTCAAACTCTGAAAACCGTACGTGTACCTGCTTCATCCCCCCGCGCTCCCCCGCAGAGGGGAGGGAGCCGGAAAACTTGTTCTACAATCGTTAAAATCGTCCCGCCCCCGGCGGCGCTCGGCAAGCGACCTATGCTTAAAGCGCCGAGAATTCTCTGCCGGGCGCACCATCGCGGACCCTCCGCGCTGCATCGCGCGCGCAGCGACTCGTGAGAGGATCCGCTCGTGATGCACGCCCCGACTCGCCAATGTCTGTCCGATTGCCGCGCCCACCGCAAGGGCCGCCGCGGCATGTCGATTTTGGAGTTCGTCGGCTGCTTCACCGCGCTGGTGGGCGGCGTCGTGCTGGGATCCATGTACCTGGGCGTCGACGTGAAGGAGATGGCCTACACGGCGCTCGAGCGCGCCGAGGTGATCGACCCGCGGCCCAATCCTGAAACGCCGGCGGCGACGCTTTCGGAAATACCGGCGCCGACCGCGACGGGCGCCACCGTGACGCCCGCGACCACGGCCTCAACCACGCCGACGACCGCCGAGACGACGCCCGTGGCATCGACGGGCGTGACTTCGACAACCGAATCAACCCCTGTGGCGCCCGCGGCAGAGGCGACGGCTCCCACGCCGCTGGCTCCGCCCGCCGGCTTGTTTGCTCGCGAGGACCTGATCACCGACGAACAGCGCCAGGCGCTCACGCTGGCCTACTGGCAGGCGCTGAACGCCTGCATGCAGGATGAGGTGACCCACCGCGTGCCCGCGATCGACGCGGAAGGGAACTGGCAGCTCTTCGACTATCTCACCGGCCGCAAAGATGGCCACTTGAAGGCAGCCGCGGCCATCACGCTGCTCGATCCGCGCGGGGTCGACGACCATGTGCTCGCCTACTCCAAGACGGCCCAGGCGTGGCACGAGGACGGCGGCAAGCTGTTCGGCCGCGCCGTCTCGCTGCTGACCGACGCGCCGACGGCGCAGCTCAGCGGACCGTTCGCACAGAGCTGGCAGAGCGCCTCGACCCAGCATCGCATGGAAGCCCGCTTGCTCGTTGAAAAGCAGCAGGCGGTTGACACTTATCTCAACCACGCCTACCAGGCGGCGCCCGTGGCGACTGCGGCGCCGGCGGCTGTGGCGACGCCGTAATAGCACCGCTAGCGGCGGCAAAGTTTGCGCGGATTCCCTAATCGACGCATGCGCGATCCGCCGATGGAATGCGCCATGGACTCGCTTGCCGCCATTTTCGCCGCACCTGCCGCCGCTTCCAAAGCCGTGGACTTGGCGGCCGGCGTCGTGGGGGCCGTCGCTCGTCCATTCGCGGACATCTTCAGCGCGCTCACTCCTTCGGAAAAACCCTCCGACGAGGGAGCCGACGAAACGGCCGTGCTGCACGACCGGATCGCCGAGCGGTTGCAAGAGATTCTCGAAGCCTCCGGCGCCGATGCGGGCGCGTGTGCGACCGTGACCTTCGACCCGGCGACGGACGGCATCGATGTGCGCCACTGCCCGAGCGCCCGCGATGACGCCGCGGCTACGATCGCGCAGGACGAGCAGCTCATGGACGACCTGCGGCAACTTGCCTCGCTTGACGCCGCGGATGACGAGCAGCTCGAGCTGCTCATCCAGGTCGCGTGACGCTTGTCACGATTCGCTCCGCCGCTTCGCGCCCGCTGCGGATGCACTGGGGGATGCCGACGCCGCGGTAGGAATTCCCGGCGAACTCCAGGCCGGGATGGTTCGCCGTGCGGCGTTCGATTTCGGCGACCAGATTCAGATGCCCCACGTGGTACTGCGGCATTGCATCGCGCCAGCGGGCGACCATCGTTTCGCGCGGCTCGCCGCGGGCGCCGATCAGTTCTGCCAACTCTCGTCGCGCGATCGCGATGAGTTCCGCGTCGTCGCGGTCGACCAGTTCGGGCCGCAGGGAGCCGCCCATGAAGACGCGCACGGGCGCCAAGTCCGCCGGCCCGCGGTCCGCAAATTTCACGCTCGGGAAGCTCGCGGCGATGATGGGCCGATTCTCGATGCGCGGCACGACGAAGCCGAAACCGTCGACCGGCCGGGCAATCTGGTCGCGGCGGTAGACGAGCGTCACGACAACGCTGCTGGCCGCGGTGATGCGAGTGAGGAGACTCGCAAGCTCCGCGTCCATTTCGGCGACCATCGCAGCCGCGCGTGCCGCCGGTGTTGAGACGATCACGCCGGCGAACTCCTCGGCGCCGCCCGACCCGATCGTGACGTGCCACATGCCGCCCGCGGCACGGGCGACGCGCGAAACCGGTTGCGAGAGTTGCACGCAACCTTGCGGCAGTCGAGAGGCGAGTGTCGCGACCAGCCGACCTACGCCGCCTCGCAGCGTCATGAATTCGCCGTATCGCGCGCCGCTCGCATCCCCCGGATTGTTCCCTCCGGTCCCCTCCCCTCGGCGGGGAGGGCTAGGGAGGGGGGAAGCCCCGCTCGCAGGCGCGGCCATTGTTTTGATCCTCGCCAACCACGCCCGGCGCAAGCTCCCATGCTCACGCTCCCCGATAAGAAACTCTGGAAACGTCGCTGCCAAGCTCAACTGCTCCGCGTCGGCCACGTAAATCCCCGCGAGCAGCGGCTCGACCAAGCGTTCATATGCCTCTCGACCTAGACGCCGCGTCGAGAAGCTCGCCACGCTCTCGTCGTCATCGGCCGAGCTCACTCCCGGCGGCTTGCGGATGAGCGGCTCGGCGAGCAATCGCAACTTGCCGCGTAGGCTGAGCACACCCGAGCGCAGCATGGGTTGAAGCTGCCGCGGCTGCATGAGCACGAACCCCGCGGGGACGGGCACGAGCCGTCCGCGGCACACAACCAGCGCTCGCCGGTGCAATTCGCTTGTCGGCAGCAGTTCATCGCCGAGGTCCAGCTCGCGGCACAGATCGATCGCCACGGGGTCGCGAGTGAGAAAACTGTCGGCGCCTTGCTCAAGCACCAAGTCGCCGTCATGCCGCGTGTTCAGGGCGCCGCCCAGTCGCGGCCCGGCTTCGAACAGCCGCACGGTTGCGGAGGCCGCCAGTTGCGTGAGCCGATGCGCCGCCGCGAGGCCGCTGATGCCGCCGCCAATGACGGCGATGCGAAGCGGTGGCGGTGACATGGCAAGACTCGGCCGTTAGCCGCGACGCGGTAGCGGAGCGCGGGCAATCAAGCGAGGGTGCGCGCTCCGCTGCGGCGGACCTTCGCGTCGCGTCTAAACGTGGAGGCGCGACGCGCGTCACCCTACCAAATCGTGCGACTCGATCGCCAGGGCCAGTAGGAGTTCGGCCTCGCCCCCAGCCGCACGTCCATGCCGGCGGTGAACACAAAGTTGTTCATCGAGTCGATCCCGTCGCCGCTGAACGCGAGGTTGTCGACCACTTCCATCCGCCAGGCCAGCCACCGGGTGAGCGGAAACTGCACGCCAACGCCGAAGGGCATGCCCAGCAGCGTCGATTCCTGGCCCGTGCCGTCGGCCCGCACTGAGCCGATCTGCGTGATGCCGAGCCCCCACTGCACGTAGGGCCGCACCTTCGTGTCGCCCCAGGGGTAGTAGACGAAGCTGATATCGCTCACGGTGTACGTGCCGCGGAATTCATCGACGATCGTGTCAGGAATGTCGTCGTCCTCTTCGCCCGTGTCAGCCGGGTTCGGCACTTCCGCGATGAGCATGGGATCGGCCCGGCCGTAGCGCCACTCGAGGCCCCAGTAGTAGTTGAAGTCCCAGCCGACGCGGAAGCCGGTGAACAGCTCGTTCGACTGCACGACGCGCCCGCTCACCGGGCCGTCGCTGAGCAGCGGGCCGAGGAAACCGTCGACATGGTACGGCCGATTGAGCCAACTGGTGCGCTCCATCGGCGTCATGCGATTCAGGAAGTGGTCTTCGGGCACGACATGGTCGAATTGCGAAACCGGCTCGGCGACGGTTCCGTTCACCGCGTGCTCCATGGCGGCGTCGGTCTCGAGCGGTTCCTGCGCGTAATGCGGCTCGCGCTCGACCAAGGGCTCCCAGGGATCGAACTCCGCCGCGTCGGGGTCGAGCACGTCGGCGAGCGGTTCCGCGGCGGCTGGATCGGTGGCTTGCTGCGGTTCGGGCAGCGCTGCGTAGGGATCATCCTGACCGGCGGCGAAGGGGGGCGTGGGTGCGAGGAGCATCGCGGCAAGGCAAAACGCTGCCAGGCGCGCTCCGAGAGCGCGCGCGACCGACGTCGCACTGCGAGTCCGCGTCAAAGCCATGAAGCGAGTGCCGGCGAAGAGAATCCTCGGCGCACCGGGCCAAGGGGGGCGGGAGTATGGCGAGAGGCCCCCGCGGCGTCAATTGCGGTGGCGAACCGCTAGAAACACTTAGCCCCCGGTCGCATCTTTGGAAAAACACGACCGGGGGCTAAATGATGATTGGAGTTATGCCGCTATTGCTAGCAGATTACGGAGCCGATGCCGTGCGGACGCCGCTGGCGGCGGCCGTATCGCTTGTCGCCGTCTCAGCAGGAACACTGTCGGACGGAGCCGCCGCATCGACCGCCGCCTTCGGCGCAACAACCGTGGCCGCCGCAACGCACGTCGCTTCGCGGCCCTCGCCGCGGTCGGTCAGGATGCGAATCGGCGTCTGCAGCTTGCCCGGCTCTTCGCCGGCGCGGAACGTCACTTCCACGTAGTGCACCAGGCGCGAGTCCTCGTCCGTATCGAAGTCGAAGCAGTCGTCGCCGCAGGTGACGTTCGTGATCTTAAACGGCTCGCGCCCACGCACCAGAATCTTCTTGGTGATCTCCTGACCCGGCTCGAGCTCGCCCAGCACCAGCAGCTCGGGCATCACCGAGAATTCGGGGCGAACGTGACCGCTCACGAACAACGGAATGCGTTGGTTCTCCGGCCGGGCGTCGTTGGTAACGACGGTGAGCTGGTCCTTGATGTAACCGGCAGGCAAGTTCGCGTTGAGCTTCACGCCGAGCGTGTAACTAACCCGGCCCGCGCTGCGCGATTGCTCGGTCAGTTCGACCGCGAAGTCGTCGTTCTCATTGGTGACGTCGACAATCTGCCAATCGGAGCGGCCGGCGTAGTCGACGGTTACGTGCTTCTCGGCCGCGTCGCCCATGTTGATCTCGCCAAACTCGATCGAGCCTGGCGCGAACACGACGTCGCTGCGAATGTTGCCGTGGACCTGCAGTTGCACTTCCGCGGCGTAGGGAGCGCCGAACGTCACGGTCAGCGTCGCGCCGTTGCGACCCAGGTGGGGCGGGGTGCGCGTGTTGAAGCGGGCGACAACGTACGCCTTACCGTGCATCTTGATCGTCGGGCCGCCCTCGATCGAGGGCGACGTGCAGCCGCAGCTCGACCGCACGCCCGTGATCGTCATGTCCTGCTTGTAGATGTTGGTCACTTCGAATTTGAAGACCGTATCCGCGCCGCGCGCGACGGTTTCAAAGTCGTGCTCCATCGTGCTGAACATTTTTTCGGCCCACTCTTGAGCCGAGGCCTGTCCCGACGAGAGCACGCCAGCGGCCAGCGCGAAAGCAAAACCCAGAGCCAAACCGTTCGTGCGCAACACGTGACCGCCCCTTAAATGGAGAGTACGACAGTCTGCGCAACTCCCTTCGCGTCGTGACCAAAACATGCCCAATCCCCC
>JANOIK010000147.1:0-2611 GCA_031407585.1 Planctomycetota bacterium
CCGCCAACGGCGAGCGCCACGCTCATGGCTACGAAGTAAACGACGGTCCGCTTCATCGAGCTGCTCCGCAAGAGGTGAGAATCCAAAATGAGAGAACGCGGGGCGACAGAACGTCGCCCCGCGCGATTGTTTGGTGGGAGAAATAGATTCGCCGCCGCGGCGTTTAGCGGCGCCGACGCCGAGCCCCCAAAGCCATCAACCCGCACGCGAGCAACCCCGCCGACGTCGGCTCGGGCACGCCGGTGGCGGCGCCTACCGCCGGCGGCAAGTTATAGTGGTCTCGCCAAATCTGGAGGTCAAGATCGTTGACCGCGAGATCGCCGTTGGCGTCGCCCGTCGACTTGTCGCCCGCGGCCGCCGGCGTTCCCAGCCCGCGCTGCCAGATCAGGACATCGTCGCCGTCGACTTGCAGGTCGTTGTTGAAGTCGGAGTTGTTGGGCGGCGCCGGCGTCACCGCGGCCAGCACGTCGGCAAAGCTATTGCCGATCGCCACTTCGTCGACCAGCATCTCAGGCTGGTTGTTGCCCGCGTTCGCCTGACGAAATGCCAATCGCGACATGATGGAGCGGTCGCCCCCCACATCAATGAACAAATCGGGGTGCGGCGCCGTGTCCGTAATCGACGGGCTCGCAATGCTGGTCGGATTGACCCACAGCGACGAATAACCGTCGTCGGTCGTCCCCGCGTTCGCATCCCGGCCTTTTATTGACACCACGACGGTGTAACTCTGCTCGAACGGCAGGTCCGAGGTCCACGGCACGATGGCTCCACCGGTGCCGTTCACCGAGTACGACGACAGGCCGAACCGGAAATCTTGCGTGGCGGCCGTCGGCGCCATGACGTAGAGCCGGCCTAGGAAGTTGAACGTGCTTTCGTCCTTGAAGTGCATGAAATAGTTGGAAGAGATCGCGCCGGCTCCGACCGTGGGACGAAGATCGTGCACGGTAAATCGCGCTGCGTAGTACCAGGTATCACCGGCGCTGGCCGTCATCGTCGCCCCGGCCGCACGGCTGATATCTTCGGTCCCGAAGATCTGCACAACGGCCTGGCTGTTGACTTGATTGATGAACTCGGACGTGCCGCTCGTCCAGTTCCAGAGGCCGCCCGACACATTGGCGCCCGAGTTTATACCCATGTTCGCCGTGGTGGCGGTCGAGTCGGCCGCCGTCAGTTGTCCATTGGGGGTGTAATCAAACGCGTCCTCCATGAACACGGCGCCTCGCGCAGTGCTCGCCACGACCATGGCCGCAATTAAAGCCGCCGCACATCCCGAGATTCTCGTCAACGACATTGTTCGTCCCTTCTTTTCTCTTTGTCTTACGACCCTATATTCAGAAACTTTTGTCCACTTTGATGCATGGTTCACGCGCGCTGCCCAGCCCTGCGACCGCCCCAATCCCCCGTCCCCCGGCTGTACGCACGATACCGATTGTAGCTGCGATATGTTGACTTATGGTGAAGGAAAAGGCAAGGAATTGGTAGCATTCGCGGCGAGCGCCGCCATTGCGTGCTCCCGCAATCTGGCGCACTCATATGCGTTCGGCCCCGTTGTTGCGGCAAAGCTTATGCCCGCCGCACACGCTGGCCATTGTCCGGCGCGTGCAGGACCCGCCGGCGCGCAGCGCCAGTCCCACCCCAAGTTGTTAGTCGGAAGCGGCTTAAGCGCCCTTACGCCGCTCGACCCTCGCGCCCGATTGGTCTATGAAGATTGTGTTGTCGCCGCTTCACAGCACGTCGCGGCGGACGGAGAATTCCTAGGCACGCCGTGCCCAGACTTGTGGCACGGGCCCGCTGGCGTCCCTCCTGTCGCACACCCGCATATTGATGTCCCACCTCCGAATTCCCATCGTTGAGCCCGCCGCAGCGACGATACGCGCCTGCCGCGTCGCGCTCGGTGTCCTGGTCGCGGCGGCTTCGATCCTCGCATGCACTCCGGCCTACGCGCAGGCCGCGGGCAAGCTCCGCGTTGCCACATTCAATCTCGCGCTCTTCGACCGCACGAGCGGCGCGGTCCTCGCGCGGCTCCAGCGCGGCGACGATCCGCAAGCCCAGTGCCTCGCCGAAATCATCCAGCGAGTCCGCCCTGACGTGCTGGTCCTCAACGAGATCGACTACGACGTCGACGGCGCCGTGCTCGCCGCGTTCTGCGGCAAGTATCTCGCCGTCGGCCAGCACGCCTCGCGCGCGGCTGAAGGACCGGCCGAACCGATCGAGTTCGCGCACCGCATGGCCTTCGCCTCGAACACGGGCGAGCACTCGGGCGTCGACCTCGACCGCAACGGCCAGGTCGACGCCGCGCTCGGGAGCCGCGACTACGGCGGCGATGCCTGGGGCTACGGCATTTACCCCGGCGAGTACGCGTTTGCCGTGCTCTCGAAATTCCCCATCGACAAAGCTGCCGTTCGCGAGTTTCGCAAGTTCCTGTGGAAGGACATGCCCGGCGCGCAATTGCCGGACGATCCCGCGACGGCGGCGCCCGCCGACTGGTACGCCCCCGAGATTCTCGCCAAGTTCCGACTGTCGTCCAAGAATCACTGCGACGTTCCGATCGACGTCGAGGGTCGCCGCATTCACCTGCTGCTCTCGCATCCCACGCCGCCGGTGTTCGACG
>JANOIK010000161.1:0-7670 GCA_031407585.1 Planctomycetota bacterium
GCCAAGAAGGTGACCGCCGACGCCGACATGCAACTCGACGACCGCGGCCGCAAGGTGAAGGCCGAAGAAGACGACCTCGCCGGCGAAGCGGGCGTGCTCATCGTCGACCCCGTGAACCACGCCGCGGCCATCAAACGGGCGACCATTGTAGAAGCTGAGAATTCATAAAGATCTCTCGCAAAGGCGCAAAGACGGACGCTAAGAAGAATTCCTTTGCGTTCTTTCTTTGCGCCTTCGCGCCTTTGCGTGAGACAATCCAGAGTTGAGCTAAAGAAAAATGGCCAAGAAGAAACCCACCGAGATTGCCGCCAAAAAGCCGCCCGTGAAGCTCACCGCGCGGGACATCAAGACCAACGACTCGCTCGTCGGCCTCGCCAACAAGGTCGTCACGGCCGCGAAGAATCGTCGGGATCCGTACGTCGAGATCCCTTCGCGCACGCTCGCCAACGTGCATTACTCGCCGCGCAAGCGCATCCTCGAGATGGGCTGCGCCACCAATCGGCGGCAGCTCTTCGATCTCTCGCAGGCCAAGGCCTACATGCGCACCATGCTGGTCGCCAGCGGCTGCAAGAAGCTGATCGACCAGGGCAAGAGCACGAGCTTGCGGGGACTGTTCTACATGCTCAAGCACACGATCGAGGGCGTAAAGGAGAACACGTTCGACGACCAGACCGAGTGCGACACGATCATCGAAGACGTCGAGGTGCTGCTCGACTCGATCCGCGAGGAGCTGCACCTGTACGCCGAAAACCGCGGCGCCATGGTGGGCGCCATCACGTTCACCGACAAGGGCGACGAGATCAACTGCGCCCGCATGGGCTCCGGCGGTTACGCCATCCCCTCGATCTGCGAGCCTGAAGTCATTAAGTTCGACGTGAAAAAATGCACGGCCAAGTTCATCCTGCACGTCGAAAAGGGCACGGTCTGGCAGCGATTCAACGAGGACCGATTCTGGGAGAAGCACAACTGCATCCTCACGCACGGCAGCGGCCAACCCCCGCGCGGCGTCCGCCGCATGCTCTACCGCCTGCACAACGAGCTGCAACTGCCGCTGTACTGCGTGCTCGATAACGACCCGTGGGGATACTACATCTACAGCGTCATCAAGCAGGGCTCGATCAACCTCGCGTTCGAATCGCAACGCATGGCGATCCCGGAGGCGAAGTATCTCGGCCTACGCAGCATCGACTTCGAGCGGTGCCAACTCTCGGACAGCGTGAAGATCACGCTCAACGACACCGACCGCAAGCGCGCGAAGCAAGTCGCCCAGTACCCGTGGTTTCTGAAGAAGCCGAAGTGGCAGACCGAGATCAAGAAGATGCTCTCGAACGACTTCAAGCTGGAAGTCGAGTCGCTGATCTCCAAGGACATCAGCTACGTGACCGAGGAATACGTGCCGGCGCGGCTGCGAGATCAGGATTGGCTTGATTGAGTCGTCCGCGCGCCGAGGTATAATGCATTCGCCGCTCGCAACTCTCACTTTGCCGGTGCATCATGTCCGCCGCCGACTTCGCCATCCCGACGCCGCAGTTCACTCCCGTCGTGGGCGAGCCAGCGTGGGATATGGCCCTGCTCTATCCACTGCAAGGCGCATGGTCTGAAGAAGATTATCTCCGGATCGCCTACGGTGAGAACATTCTTATCGAATACACGAATGGCTGCGTCGAGGTCTTGCCAATGCCGACGTTCGAACATCAGCTCATCTTACGATTTCTGATGGATGCGCTTCGTGCGTTCGTTGAGCCAAAAAACCTCGGCATGGTGTTGTTCGCTCCGATCCCCGTATGGCTATTGGCAAAGGAGTATCGCGAGCCAGACCTCATCTTTACGTTCACCGGCGCCCACATCTCAGCGAATAGAAAGCACTACGAAGGCGCCGACCTGGTCATGGAAATAGTCAGCGACGACAAACGTTCGCACGCTCGCGATTACGAGGAAAAACGCCGAGATTACGCCAAGGCCGGGATTCTCGAATATTGGATTGTCGATCCGCGGCAACAGCTAGTAACCGTCTTAGCACTCGAAGATGGCGTCTATGTCGAGCATGGTGTGACCACGGGCAATGGCGCGGCCTCGTCGAAACTTCTCGACGGCTTTTCCCTCGACGTCGCCGCCGTGTTCGCTGCCGGCAAAGTTTGAGTTTCTTTCGCGCGAGCTTTTTGGCTCGATTACCCGCGCGGAGCCCTCGCCGTCACGCTTTCTTTCGCTTCGGCTTGGCCGCCGTCACGTTCGCCGCAGCAGCCGCGAGCGCTAGTCGCAACACTGCAACGCTCGCGGACTCCAACCGTACGTTGGTGTATCCTTGCCGGCCCCAGGCGCCGTTGCATGGCTTGAACATCTTGGCGGCGCGCTTGAGAAACTTTTCCTGCTGCTGGGGCGTGAGCTTCACCATGCCCCACGCGTCACTCGGGGCGCCGAGCGACGCGAAGATTTTCTCGTTCAGTCGGAAGTCAGGGTGATTCATGTGCGAGCGCTCGACGGCGCCCGAAATGTCGAGGGCGAGGCCGCGAAACTCGTCGGCGGTCATACCGCGAGTCGGCTTTCGCGCCGGCTTGGCTGCAGTCGTCGGGTCGCCGAGTTGGAGATTGAGTTCGATCGCCGCTTTGACGAGCCGCTTCACTTGAGCGGCGGTGATCTTGTCGCCCTCGCCGAGAGAGATCGTCGCCATCTCGTACTTGCCGCCGGGCTTGAGCCGCTCGTCCAGCTCGCGGAGCCGCTTACCGCGCCAGAAGCCGAAGAGGACGCGATGCTCCTCCGCACGGATGAGCAACGCCGGGCCTGTCGAGAAGTAGACGAGGTGGCCCCACTTGATTTGTTCGTCGAGCTTGCCGGCGGCGCGCGTCGCCCGGCGTAGCTGCTCGACCAGCGGCCGCTGCCAACCGGCGAGTGCGGCGACGTACGCGTCGGGCGATTCCGCGGGGGTTGATTTCTTCATGAGTACCATCCCATGGCATTCAAAACAGCCGCTGGGCCAACGGTCGCGCTAGAGCAAAATGAGCCTAGCAATCTAGGGCGCAACGGGCGTCTCTTGAGCTGCGCGAATTCTCTCCATCTCACGAACATATTCTCGCAAATACCCTGCCCGCGGTCGGTCGATAACCGTCGCGAAGGCGGTATACGAACTGAAGTGCGTAAACTCCGCTCGTGCGGCGCTGGCGAGCAACTCCATCGTCACATCGTTACCTTTTTTCGCCACTTCGTACGCAATTCGGTAGATCGCTCCGTTCTCCGGAAATTGCTTGAGCGCCGCCGCAAGCTCCGCATCGTCGCCTTTGAGCTTGTCATCGCTCTGCTTGAGGAGCAACACGGCGCGGGCGAACTTTTCGCCGCCAGTTGCTTTCCACGCCTCCCGTTCTATCGCCAGTTGCGCATCGTAGTCTGCGGGCAAGGTGGCGAAGAGCGCCGTATTCCACAGCGCTGCGTCATCGCTTTCTTTGGCGAGTTCCAGAAGCCTTCCGCCAAACTTCGTTATGAACGCACTCTCGTCGATTGCTTGTCCCTCAATTGCGACGCGCACGATGTAAGGAATAAGGATGCCTGGCTCGGGCAGCGTCTGCTCCGCATCAATTAGCACGTGGTACTTGCCAAGAATCGTTGCAATGGCCGCCTTATCTTCCTCGTCGGCCGCCGCACATTCCGCGACGCTTCTAAGCGATCGAACGCGGATATCTTCCTCGGGTAGCTTGAGCGCAGAAATCACGGCCGGTAGATCGTGCGCCAGATAGGCCGTCTTGGGTCCTTCGTTCCACCAATCGTCGGGAAACTCGCAGTCCAGCGCGATCAGCTGGGCGGCGGCGATCACGTCGCCGTCTTGCACCGCCTTCGTCAGATAGGCGGCTCGCTGTTTGTAAGGAGCGGGCTCCCGATGAATCGCGCACACCAGACTTTCCATCGACTCGATGTTGCCGTTTGGCGCGTCTTCCGATTGTCGCCAGGCGGCGATGGCTTCGTCGATGCGATCGAGGCGAAGCAAACAATCGGCCTGCAGCGCGTAAGAAGCGGCCATAGTCGGGCGAGCCCGGGAGAATTTCTAATACGACTCAAGGGCTGCTGAATACTCGCCGGCACGATGCTGCTCCATCCCCCACTCCCACTGCACGTAAATATTCTCCGGTTCTGCCTGGGCGGCCGCCTTGTGGAGTGCATACGACAATTCGCCGTCGATCTCGTACAGCGTATTGGCGAGCGCGAACGCCTCCGCGGCTGACCGGCCCTGTTCAGGAAACGTCGCGAGCAGCTGGGCATTGGCGCCTTCGACGGCCCCCGCGTCCAGTAATTCAGAACAAGCGGGCATCGCTTCTTGAATCTTCTCTGAAGCGAGGCTCACCTCGTCGTCAAAGTCATCTGCGAATGCAGTTCCCTGACGACTCGTCGTGAAAAGAACCATTAGCAAACACAAAGTAAGACGCATGCCGCCCTCATTCCTGATCAATGTAGGGAACCAAATGCCTGGGCTCGCCCGTCACATTCGCGCAAACGCGACTAGCTATCAGAGTATCGCCGACCAAGTGAAACGCCAAACGACACCTGCGACTTAACTTTGGCGAAATCCCTTCCGAATGGGGATAGCGAATGGAGCTATTGGACTAGCCTAAATTCGCGAGCGGCCCCAAAAGAATTGCGATGCCGACGACCGCCGCTCCGAGCGCCGCCACCAGGACTGCGGCGCTGGCGACGTCGAGCGCGTCGCGCACCTCGGGATGCTCCTCGCGGGTCACCGCGCGGGCCAGGTGTTCGAACGCGGTGTTCGCCATTTCCGCGGCCAGCACCAGGGCGATGCAGAGCGCGATCAGGCACCATCGCTCGAGCGAAAGGCCGATCCAGCATCCCAAACCAATGGCCGCCGCGGCTGCGAGTGCGTGCACGATGAAGTTCGGCTCGCGGCCGGTGGCAACGCCCACGCCGCGCACCGCATCGACGAGCATACGCCCCCAGGTGCGGTTCGCTCGGAACGGGTTCGCCGCCGCGTCCGCGTCTCGTCGATGGGAATCAGGCTTGCTCATTCCAGTCCAAACGCTCCCGCCGGCGGCACGTCGATCCCCGTCGTCTTTGCCAGCCGCGAATTCGGCAGGAACCGCGGCTCCAACAGGAAGCTGATTCCGAAGTTGTCCTTGGACGAATCGACGTTGGCGCCCACGGTCATGTTGAACGACTCGCCGATGCGCGTGATGCCGAGCGTTTGTCCGATATTGCCCGTGCTTTCGAAGTCGAACGACGCTCCCATCGATGCGATCCACTTCTCGCTCATGCGGTAGCTGAAGCTGCTCATGAGCACGTTGCTGTTGATCGGCCCGTTGATCGACCGCAGCCCGGCGTACCCGTTCCACACGGTCGGCCGATTGATGAGCACGCCGGCCGACACGGTCTTCAGCCCGTCGCCGAACACATCGGCAAAGCCATCCGAAAGAACCGTAAAACGGTCGCCCAGGTGCCACCGCAGGTCGTAGTCGATCAGCCCCAGCTCCTGGCCAAAATTGTCGCGGTCCGATTCCGGGAACACCGTGGCGTTCATGTCGAGCGTGAGCCAGTCGACGATGTGCTGGTTGCCCGCAGGGCCGCGCTTCGTTTGCCAACGCTGCCGCACGCCCATCCGTAGCGCCATCAGGTCCTCGGCGACCTCTGCTGACGGCGTCGTCACGTAATTCTGAAGTCCCGAGCGAATGGCGTAGCGTCGCGGGTCGAACTTCGCGTCGACGATCGTCGGCGGCAGTGCTCCACTATTCAAGCGGCGGCGGAACTCGATGATTGACGTATCGTCCAGCGGATCGTACAGCGGCAGCTCGTCGAAATTCTCGTCCGCGTCCGCGTACGAAAACTCGGCGTCAAACACCACCTTGTGCGCCAGGCCGTTGAGGTTGAACAGCGGATCGCGCACGTTGGGGTAGATCGCGTACATCGGCATGCTCGCCCGGACGCCCGTCTGGCCGAACACTCGCTCGAGCGTATTACCGTTGAGGTCCTCGCCCCAGCGGCCCAGCTCGAACAGGCCGTACGGCACGACCTTCACAGCGCCGGCCTGAAACGGGGCGTCGAACTCGTGCTTCGTGATCAGTCGCTCGCCTTCGGAATTCGACTCCCAAGGCAGCGTGGTGAATTGCGCCAGCAGCGTCGGCTCGGTCGGCGCCGTCGCCACATTGAACCGCGAGTATCCGAGCGACGTGTGCTCGAACCACGTGATGCGGTCGCCCAGCAGCGACTCGCCGAGCCAATAGTGGTCGCCGCGCACCTGCTCGGTTTCGCTGAAGAACTCGTTGACCTGGCCGTTGGCCTCGAACGCCAGCGCCCGGTTGTTGTTGAGCCGTTTGATCCGCGCGCCAGTGCGCGGGTCGCGCCGCTGATCCCAGTCGGCTTCGAAGAACTGCTCGTCGAACGTGCGGTCGCTCAACAGGCCCGCCTCGGCGGTCACTTCCCAGCCGCTCTCGAGCCGTTGGCGATGCTCGCCCTGCAGGCGGTAGCGGAAGTCTTCCTCGGGATCGATCGTGCGGCGTCCCAGGCCCAGGTTGTCGAGCCCGTCGTCGTCGATCGCCCAAAACTCGAAGGCGCCCTTCGCCGGGCCGACGTAACCGAAAAGCTCCGGCCGGTCGTACTCGACGTCGGCGCCGCCGGCGATTCCGCGGTCGCTCAGGTAGTCGGTGCTCAGATGCAGGTCGGTGCCAAAAGGCGGATTGCGCACGCCGAAGAGTTGGAACGCATCGAAGTCGACCATCACCTGCGTGCCGAACACGCTGTCGCTGCCCACGCGGACGCGATCAATGATGAACGACGGCTTCTGCAGGTCCGTCGCAATCGTCGGCCAGTAGAACACCGGGAAACCGCGCAGGTGGATCACGTTGCTGTTGGCCTCGACCAGATTCGAGTGCTGGACGTCGAGATCGCCGCTCGGGGTGAGCAACGGCACGCCGGAGATAGGGTCGACTTTCGGCTGCTGGATGTCGGTGAACGTCAGCTCGCGGGCCGTAAAGTCGTACGCCGGCTCGCCGAGTCGGCTCGTGGTGACCAGCGCGTTGGTGGCGGCGAAGTGCGTCTCGTCGAGTTGCCGGATCGCGTTGGCCTTCAGCCGCACGAGGCCCGGGTATTGGTAGCCGTCGATCGGCGGCAGGGGCGTGAGCATCTCGGCATCCAGAATGACGCCGATCTGCCGACGGGCGTCGTAGAACATGCGCTTCGCGTAGATGACGCGGTCGCCCTGGCGGAACTCGATGTTGCCCTCCATGTACACTTCGAGCGGCTGGTCCTGCGTCTGCAATCCGGAATTTTTGCCGGCGCCGTCGACGCCTGCCGCCCAGATGACGGCGCGATCGGCCGAGACGTCGACGACCCCCAACGGGCCGAACTGAGCCATGGGGCCCTTCGTTTCCAGGCCTTCGATCAACAGACGGAAGCCGCCCGAGATGAAGTACGCCTTGGCCTGGGGATCGAACTCGATCACCCAGGGCGAATCGCTGCGCGGATAGGCCGTGAACTTGCGCATCCCAGGCGGAAGCGCCGGACCGCCGGTGGGAGCGGGGGCGAACTCGTTGTACTGTGCGAGCAGCACCTCGCGGCGGCGATCGGGATTGAACTGCTCGAACCCGCGCGCGTAAATCGCGGGGCGCTCGGCCGGCGCCGCCGTGGGCGTCGGCAGTTTCCAATGGAGCGGTGCAGCCGTCTCCAGGCGCTGAAACCATGTG
>JANOIK010000189.1:0-1939 GCA_031407585.1 Planctomycetota bacterium
CTGCCAGGGCACGATGCCCGCGATCGACGCGGCAACGGGCAAGCTGCTGCTCGCCGCGAAGGATTCGCTCTTCCTCAGCCCCGACGGCCACGGCGGCGCCGTCGCGGCGCTCGAGGCCAGCGGCGCCATCGAGCATATGCGGCTCTACGGCGTCGAGCAGTTGTTCTACTTGCAGGTCGACAACCCGCTGGCGCCCATCTGTGACGCGGAGCTCATCGGGCATCACTTACTTGCGAAAAGCGAACTCACCTCGCTGGCGGTCGCCAAGACGTCGCCGCAGGACAAGCTCGGCAACTTCGCGATGGTCGACGGCCGGCTCAATGTCATTGAGTACAGCGACTTTCCCGCCGACGTCGTCGAGCGGCGGGACGCGGCCGGCGGACTCGTGTTCTGGGCTGGCAGCGTGGCGATTCACGTGTTCGACCGGGCGTTTCTCGAGCGCTCGTTGCGCCTGAAGAATTCGCTGCCGTTCCACGTGGCTCGCAAGAAGGCGGAGCACATCGACGCCCAAGGCAAGGCGGTGACGCCCTCGCAGCCGAACGCGCTGAAGTTCGAGCGTTTCATCTTCGACCTGCTGCCGCATGCCGCGCGGCCGATCGTGGTCGAGTACGCCGAAGAGGAAAGCTTCGCCCCGCTGAAGAACGCTTCCGGCGAGCCCAAGGACACGCCCGAGTACGTACGGCGGTTCATGCTCGACCAGCACCGACGGTGGCTCGAGGCAGCCGGCGCGAAGCTGGCGCCCGGCGTGCAGATCGAGCTGAGCCCGCTCTTCGCCTTCGACGCCCAAGACGTGGCGGGTATGGTCGAACCCGGCCGCCGGTTTGAAAAATCGGAGTACCTGTCGGGGATATGACCACCAAGGCACGAAGACACCACGTAAGAAAAGAATAGGAGAAGAATTATTTTTTGCCGCGAATCTCGCGAATTTACGCGAATAACATTTCTCTATTCCTGATTCGCGCTTATTCGCGAGATTCGCGGCAAGAATCTTTCTCCCCCCGTTTTCTTCTTGGTGTCTTCGTGCCTTGGTGGTTAGTCCGTCCGTAAGCAATTCCATGCACTACGAAGTCGAACAAAAATACCGCTGCGACAATCTCGAGGGCGTCCGGACGCGGCTCGAATCGCTCGGCGCCTCGGGCGGCGAGACCGTCGAACAAACCGACTGCTACTACCGGCACCCGGTGCGCGACTTCGCCAAGACCGATGAGGCGTTCCGCCTTCGCCGCGTGGGCCCCGCGAACTTTATGACCTACAAGGGGCCGAAGATCGACGCCTCGACCAAGACTCGCCACGAGGAAGAGGTGCGACTGGCCGACGGTGATGCGGCCTATGACGCCTGTGCGGCCATCCTGAAGCACTTGGGCTTCGAGCGCGTCGCCGAGGTCCGTAAGCGACGGCAAACCTTGCAGCTCGAGCGAGACGGGCTCGCGATCGAGGCGGCGCTCGACGAGGTGGACCGCGTGGGGTCGTTCGTGGAGCTGGAGATTTCCGTCTATGCCGACTGCGCGGACGCCAGCGGGGTCGACGCCGCTCGCCGCACGGTGGCCGCGCTCGCGGAGCAACTCGGACTGGGGACTCCGGAACGCCGCAGCTACTTGGAATTGCAGTTGGCGGCGAGCTGATTCGACGCCCCTCGTCACGTCGGCAAAATGAAATCCGCAAAATGGGATCCCGCCCGAACTGCTGCTAGCGACCCCCTTTGCCGGGAATAAGCCGTGCAGCTTCGCAAAGGCGCCTGCCAAAGGCCGTAAAATGAGGGCAGGCGCCACAAATCGGGTTTGCATGTCGGCACATGATCCCGCACACTTCTCTTAGCCGGCGAAACCCCGTGCGCGCTCGCGGGGTTTTAGGCCCATCGCGACCCGCTCGTCTGGCGCCGCGTGTTCCAGAACTTCCTGACGGAGGCCAATTATGCTGCAGAAGAAATGGTGGCTTGTTC
>JANOIK010000191.1:0-1669 GCA_031407585.1 Planctomycetota bacterium
GCGAAGCTCGCCCCGACCGTCACGTTCAATCGCAGCCGCGAGCTACCCGTCGACGCGGACGATCCCGACATGAACGTGATCCAGGCCCTCAAGAACTCGGCCCGCATCGTGGGCGACAAAACGGCGCCGGCCGAGCTGCGGTCGGTCCATCTCTGCTGGCTGCTGCACCTGGTGGGCGACTCGCACCAGCCGCTGCACTCCAGCGCCCTGATGACCACCCGCCGCTACCCCGGCGGCGACCACGGCGGCAACTATCTGTTCGCCGCCCGCGGCTACACGCTGCACGCCTACTGGGACGAGATCATCTCGAACGAAGAAACCTACGAGACCAACCGCCTGCTCGCCCGCGAGCTGGCGAAGAATGCCGAACTCGCAACCGCGGGCGAGGAAGCGGCCAAGTCGCTCGACCCCGGCGTGTGGATCGACCAAGGCCACGAGCTGGCCAAGAAGTACGTCTACGCCCCCGCGGTGATGGAAAAAATTGCGGCCCGCGAAGGCCACACGCACCTTGGCGCGCTCAACCTGCCGCCCGAGTACGAAGCCGACGCCGAAGCCGTTGCCGAGCGTCAAGCGGCGATCGCGGCGCATCGCCTGACGGCGCTGCTGACGCAGTTGCTCAAATAAACGCTGCGGCGGCTATTTCATCCGCAGCCGATAAACCCAATGTCCGAGCGCATGCGTGCTCCGCTCCAAGAGGTATGAAGCGTCCAGGACATCGCTTCGCTGAAAGCCGTCGGCATCGATCTCTGGAGATGAAAAGCTCTTCGCCCCCCGGCGATGAATGCCAAAGGAAAGTTCTTCGCCGCGCGCATCGACGAGCCAGTACTCGCGGACGCCGGAAGCGAAATAGACATTCGGCAATCGCTGCGTATCTTTCTTGACCGAGCTGTCGCTGACGATCTCCACGATCAAATCCGGCGCCCCTTCGATTTCAATGAATCGCTGGGGATCGCCCGATGCTTTCGGAACAAGTCGTGCGCGTCCGTCATGCAGTGCGGCATGGGTCACCAACACGACGTCGGGCTCGGCGGAGACGTTGCCGTCGGGACTGGAGACGCGCGTCTCGCCAACAAAGACGTGCCCTAAATCCAATTCGTCGACGCGGTCCTGGATCTCGTGGCACACCCTGACCTTGAGCGAACCGTGCGTAAACAAATCCTCGGGCGACATCTCCACCTCGATCCGGCCGTCGATGAAGTCAATGCGCCCGCGATCCGGAAAGTCGGCCGACAGCGCCCACCTACGAAATTCCGCCAGGTCGCGGATCGTGGGCACGTCAATCTCTTGATAAGGCAAGACCGTTGCCATCGTTCGGCTTCCGGAGCGAAAAAGGGCGTCCCCATCTATTCTACCTGATTCCAACCGCCCCCGGCGAGCAGAATCCGTCAGCTTGCCTCGCTCTCGGCCGACAGCACCCCGCGCAGCCACTGCCCCGTAAAACTCCCCTCGCACGCCGCGACATCTTCCGGCGTCCCCGCCACCACGATGTGCCCGCCCGCCCCGCCGCCCTCGGGGCCGAGATCGATCACCCAGTCGGCGCACTTGATCACTTCCAAGTTGTGCTCGATCACCAGCACCGTGTGCCCGATGTCCACGAGCTGCTGCAGCACCGCGAGCAGCCGCCCGATGTCGTCGGTGTGCAGCCCCGTCGTCGGCTCGTCGAGAATGT
>JANOIK010000212.1:0-7234 GCA_031407585.1 Planctomycetota bacterium
CGCCATAGGTCGCGCACGTGCTCGAAAACACGATCCGCTTCACACCCTCGGCCCGCATCGCGTCCAGCAGCGAGAGCGTGCCCGTCACGTTGTTCTGGTAGTACTTGGCCGGCTCGGTCACGCTCTCGCCTACGTAGCAAAACGCGGCGAAGTGCATCACGGCGTCGATTCTTTTATCGCGCATCGCCGCGGCCAGCCGGGCGCCGTCCATGAGGTCGCCCTCGATGAATCGACTCTGGGGCACGGCCGCACGGTGGCCGTACGCCAAATTGTCGTAGATCCACGGCTCGTGCCCGGCAAGCTTCAGCAGCCGCGCGGCATGAGACCCGACATACCCGGCCCCACCGGTAAGAAGAACGTTCATCAATGCGATGGTATCCGCACTTAGCCCCCGGTCAATGACCGGGGGCTAGATGCGCGTGGTTCCGCGTGAGCAATCAACCGGTAAAGAACAAGTAAGCGGCGACAATCGCGCCCAGCACGACGCACGACGCCACCACATCGATCGCCGACCAACTGGCGCGAGATTCTCGTTTTTGCTCAGGCGTGATGGTGGCAAACGTCAAGCCCTCGATCTGCTTTTCGTTCGGGGCCTCGGTCATGTAACTGACGACGATCATCGCAACCATCGACACGAGCAGAATGAGGATGCTGAAATACTGGAAGTAGATGTGGTTCACGATCCACAAGAACGAGTTCTCCGTGTACCCGTTTTCAAAGCCTTTCATCTTGAGGCTGACCGGCGTGTCGACCGCGAGTCGAAAGATGCCCAGAGAAAATCCGGCAAGCAGGGCGGCCATGCAGCCTTTGGCATTCAGACGCTTCCAAAACACGCCGAGGAAGAACACGACAAAAATAGGCGGCGCGAGATACCCCTGCACGCCTTGAAGATAATCGTAAAGCCCTTTGGCGCCCTTGATCACTGGAATCCATGCGATGCCAATGGCGACCATACCGACCGTCGCCGCGCGGCCGACCCACACGAGCCTGGATTGCGAAGCGTTGGGCCGCCACTTCTGGTAGAGGTCCATCGTAAAGAGCGTGGACGATGCGTTGAACACGCCGGCCAGGGAGCTCATGAGCGCGGCCAACAGCCCAGCGACGACCATGCCGCGGACGCCGACGGGCAAAACATGAACGACCATCTCGGGGAAGGCGCTCTGGGCCTGCTCGCGAATCGCATTGCCTTGGGCGTCGACCATGTGGGCCAACCCCGGCGTGCTGCCGTTCTTCGCAAGCGCGAAGGCGATAATTCCGGGAATGATGAACACGAACACGGGCAGCAGCTTCAGCATGCCGGCGAATATCGAGCCGCGGCGAGCCTCGGTCTCATTCTTCGCCCCCAGGGCGCGCTGCACGATGTACTGGCACGTGCACCAGTACCACAGGCCGATGACCGGCGCGCAGATCATCATGCCCAGCCAGGGATAATCGCCGTTGAAGTACCACGGCTGCTGGATGATCTTGTCGGCCGCGTCGCGCGTGATTTCCGGGACCCAGGTGTTCTTGATGCCTTCGGGAACGATTGGCTTCCAGAGATTGAACATCTCGGGGCCGACGGTTTCGCGGAGTTTGTCCCAACCGCCGATCGCCCGCAGTCCGAAGATCGTGCACATGGCCGAACCGACGACGAGCACGACCGTTTGAAGCGCTTCGGTATAAACGACCGCGCGCATGCCTCCGAGCATCGTGTAGATGCCCGTGAGGATCAGCACGGCAAGCGAGCCGACCCAAAAGCTATCCAAGTGCAGCGAGCCAATATTGAGTTCCATGTTCGGCAGCAGCGAGCGGAACACGACGCCGCCCGCGTAAATGCCGACGGCCACTTTCGAGATGATGAATAGCACCAGCGAGATGATCGAGAGCACATACCTGGCGCCCGGCGAGAAACGACGCTCGAGAAACTCCGGCATCGTGTAGACCATCGACCGCATGTAGAACGGCACCATCACCCACGCGAGCACCAGCAGGCACCACGCGTGTAGCTCGTAATGCGCGAGAGCGACGCCGTCAGTCGCGCCGGAGCCGGCGAGTCCGACGACGTGCTCCGAACCGATGTTCGAGGCGAAGATCGAGGCGCCGACTAGAAACCAAGGCAGATGCCGACCCGCGAGAAAGTAGTCGCTGGCCGTGTCCTTGTTCTTGGTGATGACCCACCACGCCAATCCGACAACGGACGCGAAGTAGAGCCCGACGACGACCCAATCGAGGGTTTCCATGCGCAAACGCCTTTCGTAGAAAAGATGTGCCGCCCTAAGCGGGAATCCGCGCGGCTCATCGTGCCGCGGCGAGCGTTCCCGAGCCTATCGATAATCAATTGCGAGTCGTGTAAACGCCAGCGTCGTTCCAGCGTAAAACATTCTGGAAATCGCGCAAACGGGTATTCTCGTCAATCACCACGAATTCCACGCCCCACATCTCGGCCAGCGCCTCCCAGTGAGCCGTCGTCAGCGCCTGGCTGAACGTGGGGTGATGCGAGCCGCCGGCAAGAATCCAGGCCGCGGCCGAGGTCTTGAGATCCGGCTTCGCCTTCCACACGGCACGGGCCACGGGCAGCTTCTTGAGCGCCTGCGGCGGGGAAACCACCTCGACCTCGTTGAGCACCATCCGGAAACGGTCGCCCAGGTCGACGATCGTCACGTTCACGGCCGGGCCATTGGGAGCGTCGAACACCAACCGCACGGGGTCTTCCTTGCCGCCAATGCCCAGCGGGTGAATCTCGCACGTGGGCTTGCCGGCCGCGATCGACGGGCAAATCTCCAACATGTGCGACCCCAGGACCAGCGAACCGCCTTCCTTGAGGTGGTACGTGTAGTCTTCCATGAACGACGTGCCGCCCTTGAGCCCAGCGGCCATGACCTTCGCTGCCCGCAACATGCACGCGGCCTTCCAGTCGCCCTCGGCGCCAAAGCCGTAGCCGTCGGCCATGAGCCGTTGGCTCGCGATGCCGGGAAGCTGCTTCAGGCCGTGCAGGTTTTCGAACGTGTCGGTGTAGCCCGCGAAACCGCCTTGCTCGAGAAAGCGGCGGATGCCGATCTCGATGCGGGCCGCGTCGCGCAGCGCCTGCCGCCGCGATCCGTTCGGCCCCAGGTCGGCAACGACCGCGTATTCCTGGTCGTAACGCCCGCAGAGCTCGTCGACCTCGCCGTCGGTCGCCGCGTCGACGAACTTCACGACGTCGCCCAGGCCGTAGCCGTTTACCGCGTAGCCGAGGCGAATCTGAGCGGCCACCTTGTCGCCCTCGGTCACGGCGACCTCGCGCATGTTGTCGCCAATTCGGGCGATTTTCGCACTGAACGCATCGTGCCGTGCTGCGGCGGCGCGGCTCCACACGCCCACGTCCGCCTGCACGTCGGCGTCCTGCCAGTGGCCCACAACAACCTTGCGCGGCATCCGCAGCCGGGCGCCGATGAACCCGAACTCGCGGTCCCCGTGGGCCGACTGGTTCATGTTCATGAAGTCCATGTCGATCGTCGGCCAGGGCAGATCGCGGTTGAACTGCGTGTGCAGGTGCAACAGCGGCTTCTGCAGGATGCGCAGGCCGAGGATCCACATCTTCGACGGCGAGAACGTGTGCATCCACGCGACGACGCCGATGCAGTTCGGCGCCGAGTTGACCTCCAGCGCCACGTCGCGGATTTGCTCAGGCGTCGTCAGCACCGGCTTGAACACCACCCGCACGGGCACTTGCCCCGAGGCGTCGAGCGCCTGCGCGACCTCCTGCGAGTGGCGGCCGACCTCACGGAGCGTCTCGGGCCCGTAAAGGTGCTGGCTGCCGGTGATGAACCAAACTTCGTACGTCTTGAGATCGATGGAATTCATGAGGAAGCGGCGCCCTTGCGGATGCTCACGTGTATTGCGAGCGTGCGGCTCGCGGATGATTTGGAAATGGGCGTTTGGCGGCGGCTAATATTGCCCGTAGTATGCGTCTTTGCCGTGTTTGCGGAAGTAATGCTTATTGAGAAGATATTGTTCGACCGGCCCCATGCCTGGCTCCAGGGCGAGCGTCCCCAGCGCCATGTCGGCGACCGCCTCGAGCGCGACCGCGTTTTTCACCGATTCCGCCGCGTCCTTACCCCACGCGAACGGGGCGTGGCTGGCGACCAGCACCCCCGGCACGGCGAGCGGATCCAGCTTACCAAAGCGCTCTACGATAACCCGCCCCGTGTTCAGTTCGTAGGCCTCTTCGATCTCCGGAGCCGAAAGTGGCCGGGTCACGGGCACCGGTCCGTAAAAATGATCCGCGTGGGTCGTCCCGAAGCACGGAATCTCCCGCCGGGCCTGGGCGAAAATCGTCGCCCGCGTGCTGTGCGTGTGGGTGATCCCGCCAATTCCCTTGAACTTCTGATACAGGAAACGATGCGTGGGCGTGTCGGACGACGGCTTGAGCTTCCCCTCGACCGTCTCCCCCGTGTCCAGGCTGACCACCACCATGTGCTCGGGCCGCATCGCGTCGTAGGAAACGCCGCTGGGCTTGATGACCACGTGCGCCCCGTCGGGAGCGAGCGCGCTCACGTTCCCCCAGGTGAGCGTGACCAGGCCGTGCGCCACCAGATCGAGGTTCGCTTTGCAGACTTGTTCTTTGAGGTCTTCAAGCATCGAACGATCTGACAGTTAACCACGGAGGCACGGAGGACACGGAGAAGTTGGGGAGTCGACCGCGAATCACGCGAATCTACGCGAAACAGACAACGAGATTGAAACCGGTGATTCAATCACTACTATCGATTCGCGACGATTCGCGTGATTCGCGGTAAAAAATCCCCCTCCGTGCCCTCCATGCCTCCGTGGTAAATCTTCTTAGTTGGACGAACGGACTTCGTGGCGGATAGCGATCAGGTCCTTCATGACGCTGGCGAGCGAGCCGGACCAACTCTTATCACCGAAGGCGTCGTGAAGTTTCCGATAAATCGGGTAGATGCGGGCGTAAAGTTCGGCGTGGGCCGGCTTCGGATGGAAGACGAGCTCCTTCACGCCGGTCATCTTGGCCTGCGCGGCTTCGACCGTGGGGTGAGCTCCCGCGGCGACGGCGCCAAAAATCGCCGCCCCCAACGCACACGTCTGGGCCGAACGGCTGACCTTCATCGGCCGATTGCACACGTCGGCGTACACCTGCATCACGAACGGGTTCTTCTCGGCAATGCCGCCGCAGTTGATCACCTGCTCGACCTTGACGCCGTATTCCTCGAACCGGTTGATGATCGTGAGCGCCCCGAACGCCGTCGCTTCGACCAGCGCCCGGTAAACCTCGGCCGCGGTCGTGTGCAGCGTTTGGCCCACCAGCATGCCGGTGAGCAGCGGGTCGACCAGGATCGTGCGGTTGCCGTTGTTCCAATCGAGCGCGACCAGACCGCTCTCGCCGGGGCGCAGCCGGGCGGCCGCGTCGGTGAGCTTCACGTGGGCGTCAGCGCCCGTGCCGTACTCGGCGGGCGTGAGGTACTTCACGAACCAGTTGAAGATGTCGCCCACGGCGCTCTGCCCCGCTTCGAGGCCGTAGAACCCGGGCATGATCGACTCGGGGACGATGCCGCACAGGCCCGGCACGTCGGGCAGCTTTTGCGAGAGCGGCGCCGGCATGCAATCGCACGTGCTCGTGCCGATGATCTTCACCAGCGTGCCAGCCCCACAGCCCGAACCGACGGCGCCCATGTGCGCGTCGAACGCGCCGACCGCCACCGGAATGCCCGCGGGCAGGCCGACCTTCTCGGCGACCTCGGCGGTCAGCTTGCCCGCGACGCGATCGGACGGCACGGCCTTGGTCGTGTAGCGGAACTTCGACAGGCCCGGCTCGAGCGAGTCGAGAAACTTCGCGCTCGGCAGACCGTCCCAATCGACGTGGTACATCGCCTTGTGCCCCGCGGCGCAGATGCCACGAGCGCACTTATCGGGGTGGGCCGTGCCGGTGATGTGCGCCGGCACGTAGTCGGCCAGCTCGACCCAAGATGCAGCCGCCTTGGCCACGTGCGGCGCCGTTCGCAGGCAGTGCAGGATCTTCGACCAGTACCACTCCGAGGAATACGTGCCGCCGCACTTGGCGAGGTACGGCACGCCGGCGTCGGTCGCCTTGCGGGTGATTTCCTCGGCCTCGGCATGCGAGGTGTGGTCCTTCCACAGCCACGCCTGGGCGGCGAGGTCGTTCTTGAATTGGTCGAGCAGCGCGAGCGCCGTGCCGTTCGCGTCGACCGGAATCGGCGTCGAGCCGGTCGTGTCGACGCCGATGCCCACGACGTTTTTCGGATCGAAGCCGTCGGCGTTCTTCGCCTTGGCGATCGCCCCGGAGACCGATTCGAAGAATCCCTCGATGTAATCGGCCGGGCTCTGCCGCGCGAGGTTGGGGTCGCTGGCGTCGAGCATGATGCCCGCGTCGCCGTGGCGGTAATCCCACACAGCGGCGGCGATCTCGGCGCCGGTGGCGATGTCGACGACGAGCGCCCGCACGCTGTTGGTGCCATAGTCCACGCCGATTGCATACTGAGTGGCCATCGCAGTCGCCCTGCTCGATCGCACAAGGGAAATTGTTCGCGAAAACGCCCATCGCAGCCTATCAAGCTGGCCGCGGCATGAGAAGTCGCCGCCATTCTAACGGGCCTTCTGCTGGGGCACAAAACGCTGCGAACCGGATTTGCGCCAGCCGGCGAGCCGCTCGGGGTTAGAAACAATTAAGATTACGCGTCGCAAAGTTGCGCGGTCGCGCAAGCTGGAGCGGGCGGGGTTAGCGAGTGAATCGCGGCGCGCCGCTAAGCCGCCAGCTGCCGCCATGCGGGTCAACTTGGCGGATGGGTAGGCGTTTCTTACAATCACTCGTGGTTCAACCCTCCTTTCGCCGTGGGGCTTTCATGACTGCCGCCGCTCCAAGTGCTCCTCCTGCTGCTTCGCATACCCATGGCCCCGTGGCGCACACCGCGCCGCGGCCTACGTCGTTCGAGGTTCGCGTCCTGCGGCAGGACGGCCCGGGCCAGGCGAGCCACTGGGAACGGCACCGGGTGACGTACGAGCCCAATCTCAACGTGATCAGCGTGCTCCAGAAGATCGCCGCCCAGGCGACCACCAGCGACGGCAAGGAAACCACCCCCGTCGCGTGGGACTGCAACTGCCTCGAAGAGGTTTGCGGCGCCTGCACCATGCTGGTCAACGGCGCCACGCGCCAGGCCTGCTCAGCCCTGGTCGATCGGCTGCTCGAGGACAACCCCGAGGGGCTCGAGCTGCGGCCCATGAGCAAGTTCCCCGTGCTGCG
>JANOIK010000214.1:0-4357 GCA_031407585.1 Planctomycetota bacterium
AGTCAGCCGCTTGCTCCGCGAGGCGTTTGGCTCGTAGGAGGTTGCCATGCCGCTGCGGGGCGTCGTCGGGGCCGCCCTCCAGCAGCTTGATCGCCTGATCCAACAATTCCTGGGCTTCGTAAGTGCGCGCCAAGTTGTACCGCGCGCCGTTGGCCCATTTGCCCGTGGGTTCTTTCTCGAGCGACCGGCCGCCGAGCCACGACGTCGCGACGTCAAAATTCCCGCGGTCGTAGCTCAAGAGGCCGACCCAGTAGCTCGCCGCCGCTTTACCGGCGCCATAGACCTTCTGTTTGGCCGGCTCAAGTTTCTCGAGTTGTGCGTCCGAGGGTCGCACCGTGCGATCCTGGTAGAGCCGCAGCGCGTCCTGATGGCCTTCGCGCTCTGTCGCCAGCGGATCGTCGCGCTCCGCCCACCGCTTCTCCTTATTTCCCTGAAAGTGCATGACGCGGGCCTTCCACAGCAGCGGCCGCTCGGCAAACGGCTCGAACTCAGCCGTCGCGCGGCGTCGCTGGCTGATCTTGATCATCGCCTCGTCGGCGAGCGCGGCAATCGGTTGCGACCACAGCTTTACTTCGGCGACGTGCTCGACGTTTTCGAGCTCGCCGGCTTGCCGCCGCACCTCGGCGGTGAGGCGGACGAAGTCCTCGCCTTCGAGCCCCGCTTCGAGGCGCGCGGTGCGATGCGCGAGTTGCAGCGGCGAGGCGATGACGAGGGCGACGACCTTTTCGAGCTGGTCGCTGGCGAGTGGGTACTTGTGGTCGCCGATGTCGAGTTGTCGCAGGAGTTTTGGCTGGGCGGCCAACTCGGCCAGCGTGCCGACATCCGCCGTCTCGCCCGGCAACGGCAGCCCCAACTTGGGGTCGTACACGTAAAAACTCTTGCCCTCATCGAGCAACGCCGCAACCAATAGCGGCGCCCTGGCTCGCTCGGAGTCGGAGGCGGGTTGGATGATGACCGCGTCGATGCCTTGTTGGCGGCACAGTTCGGCGAAGACCCACGCGCGGTGCGCGGGCGTGCCGTGGCCGTAGGCGAGTGCCTGCCATGGATGGTGAATCATCGTGGCGTCCTCGGGCCGATCGAGCTGGATGTTCCGCACGGTCCAGTCGAACAGCGCAGTCGCGGCGTCGAGATCGCTGGCCGCTTCGCTCCGGGCCCATTGGGCGATGTCGCGGCACCACACGGCCTGTTCGAGCTCCCGGGCATCGGCATCGCTGAAGACGCCGTCGCGCAGCTGGTCGGGAGTGACCGCGGCAGCCATCGCGGCTTTGGCCGCTGCCACCGCTTTGATCTCCGCGGGTGTTTCAGGTTTCTCTGGCAAGGGCACGGTTGCCGGCACGGCGGCGAGCAGCGGCTCAACCTTCCAGCCGTCCTCGCTCGACGGCAGATTGCGCAACCACTGGTTGGCTCGTTCCACAATCTGCCGCAGCGCGGACAGATCGGCGCTCGGCTCCCACCCAGACACCGGCTGGCGTCGTTGTACGTAGGCCGTGAGCATCGACCGGATCGCGTCCATCCGTTTGTCGGAGTAGCGCCAAATCTCGATCCGCTGCGGCTCGAGCGCCGGCCCGGTCAGTCCGCCGTCGATGATGAGCGCGTTCTCAGGGTCGGCCGTATCGAGCCGCCGCACGCGAAGCTCGAGCGATTTGCGGTCTTCGATGTTCTGCTGCGCCGCCTCCTCGTCGATGTTGACGTAGTACCGCACGATGTCGCCCGGCTTCACATCGAGCGTCGAGAAATTCGCGTTGCCGTCGACGGCCTGCAAGTAACTGAACGTGCCGTCCGGCGTGCGCGGGTTTTGGATGCAGATGGCCCGCACCTCTTTGCCGTCGGTGCTGCTCGAGGCGGTCAGGATCGGCTGCGCGGGGAGCAGCTCCAGGTCGAGCGCGTTGGGCAGGTCGTTGAGCGTGTCGGCCACGCTGCGCAGGTAGACGTCGGCGTTGTTCCCGCGGGACCGCGATGTGCGCATCGTGGGCGCCACGTCGGGACCGCAGCCGGTCGCCGTGATCAACAACGCTATGAATAGTGTCCGCCCCATCGTGACCTTCATCGTTACTAGCCGGAGGGCCACGCCCTCCGGGTCCGCTCGCGGCGTGGCCGTCCGGCTATTGTTTGAGTTGGTTTTTTTAGCGTTCGTCAATCGCCGCGTCACAGTCCTGTCGCCGCCTCGCGGATGGCGATCAGCCGCTGCATCACGCCTTCGAGTTGGGCCAGCGGAATCATGTTAGGCCCGTCGCTCGGTGAATTATCGGGGTCGGGATGCGTTTCGCAAAAGAGGCCGTCGATGCCCACCGCCATCGCCGCGCGGGCGAGCGGCTCAACCATCTCACGATTGCCGCCCGTGGCGTTGCCCAGGCCGCCTGGTTCTTGCACGCTGTGCGTGGCGTCGAAAACCACCGGACACCCCAGGGCGCGCATCTGCGGCAGCGCCCGCATGTCGTTCACCAGCCGGCCGTAGCCGAAGAACGTGCCCCGCTCGCACAGGAGCACATCCTGGCAACCGCCCTCCCCCAGCTTAGTCACGACGTGGCGCATGTCGCCGGGCGCCATGAACTGGCCCTTCTTGGCGTGTACTGCGCGGCCCGTTTGGGCGGCGGCGAGCAGCAGGTCCGTCTGTCGGGCAAGGAACGCGGGGATTTGGATCAGCTCGCACACTTCCGCCACCGGCGCGGCCTGGATGGGCTCGTGGATATCGGTCGTCACCGGCAATCCCGTGATGCGGCGAATCTCGGCGAGCGTTTCGAGCCCCTTGGTGAGGCCGAGGCCGCGGAAGGCGGTGACGCTCGTGCGATTGGCTTTGTCAAAGGACGCCTTGAACACGAGCGACACGGGGAGTTGGGCAGCGATTCGCTGCAGCTCGATCGCGATCTCAAGGGCGAGGCCCAGGTCCTCGAGCACGCACGGGCCGGCGATCCACAAGAGCGGCTGGCCGGTTCCCACCAGGTACGGACCAACTTGAGCGGGATTGTTCGGCACCGGGGGTGGGTCCTTGGAATCTCTAGACTGGTGGGTTGGCCAAATATACCGGCGATACGAATTAC
Source organism: Planctomycetota bacterium (assembly GCA_031407585.1). Classification (GTDB taxonomy): domain Bacteria; phylum Planctomycetota; class Planctomycetia; order Pirellulales; family Lacipirellulaceae; genus Lacipirellula. Next base: position 3,039 of record JANOIK010000214.1, read on the forward strand.
GGTCAGTGCCCGCCCATGGGTCGGGTCGCTCGAACCAAAATGAGACGAGGCGCGTCGCGGGCACGCGAAGGGCGTTGAAGCAGTCTTCCCGTGGTTGAGCGGAGAAGGGCGTTGAGCCGCGGCCCGTCGAATGCGCCAACTGCTTATTGCCAATCACTTTACAACGCCCGGATACCGCGGGAAATCTCAAATCAAGACGATTTTGAGCCATTCGCCTCGCGTGAGCGTTCACGGACTCCGCGGCGCTGCATTCCGCAACGAATGCCCTAGAACGCCGTAGCGATCTCGATGGTTTGGCAAACTCGCTGCGCGCGGCGTTTCTGGAGCACAGTGCGAAAGCCAAGTCGCAATCGTTGATGGCATCAACACTTGCATCGCGCGGAGTGCGCATCGCGTGACGCAGTGACAGCTTTGGCACACGCCCTGCATTAATAGGAGACCGTTGGCAACGACGGACTTCCGCTCGAAGCCGACATTAACTTGCTGGCCCGCGGGGCCTCGAACGAAGTTTGACGGACCGGTTCACTTGCCCCTGACCGGTCTGTCGAGTCAAAGCGTATTTGACTCGTTCGAGGCCCGCTTTTTTTGCGCCCCGCTCCAGCGCGGCCTCATCTCTGGGTGGCATGCCCTCGTCCTCGTGGGCATGTGAAGTACGCCGGCCATGCCCACGTCGGCGGACCTCCGTGGGCGTGGCACCCGCATGGCGCCCAAGGCTCGATGTCGTCTTCGGCCTGAATGCGCGCCCTCGGTGTTCAATACGTTTGCGTGGACCCGTTCTCACACCGCAAACGCAAGGCCTTGCCATGTTTCATCGCCAGCTCGCTTTGGCGCTCGGCGCACTCGCCCTCCTGCCGTTCGATGCCGGAGCCGCCGACCCTGTGACGGCGTCCATGGACTGGCCGCGATGGCACGGTCCGTTGGGCACCGGCGCCGCGATCGGCGACGCGCCGACCACCTGGTCCCCCACCGACAACGTGGTGTGGAAGGCGAGCGTGCCCGGGCGCGGGCATTCGTCGCCCGCGATTTGGGGCGACTCGATCTTTCTGACCTCATCCGACGAAGCCGCGCAGGAGCAGCGGCTGCTCGCGTTCGATCGCACGACCGGCAAGGAACGCTGGAGCACGCTCATTCATTCCGACGGCATCATGAAGATGCACTCCAAGAACAGCCCCGCATCGCCCACCGCCGCGTGCGACGGCGAGCGCGTTTACGTGGCGTTCATCAACGGCGACGCCCAGTGGATCTCGGCCGTCGATTTCGCCGGCAAGATTGCGTGGCAGCGTAACGTGGGGCCGTTTACTTCGCAGCACGGCGATGGG
>JANOIK010000226.1:0-7755 GCA_031407585.1 Planctomycetota bacterium
TTCCGTCTGCTCACACGCGCTGAATCGGTGACGAAACTCCATCGTAAGATCTCCCCGTGTAAAAGACGCCTCTGTCTTGTTTGTTCCGCAGCGGCAAGAGCGCTGCCGACCATGTCGGGCTCGCGCGCTCGCGTTGTTCCTCACATGCGTCGCAATCGGCGCAGCCGCCTTCGGCGTTCGCGCAAAATGCGCCTCTGCGCAAAAAATCTAAGTCGCGCCGCCGCGCCGCCGTGGATCGTCGCTGCCCCATCATGCGAGCGATCGCGCGCGTCGACGTACTTCTGAAACCATCCCGATAAGTCCGTCAAACCACCCGATGAAATGTTCGCCCGGACTGCCCCATGTCCTACAACGACATTTCCTTAGCAAAGTGTAAGTCTATCTTACAATGCACTCAAGTAGTGAATGCCGCAATGGTTCCGCTAAAAAACGCAGCCGCGAGCGGACGCCGACGAGTCGCCGGCCTGCCAAAAATTGTCCCCCCTCGCCAGAAGTTGACCGCCCCCGCCGCGGCCTCAAGCGCCCTGAAAGATCTGTTTCAAATAAGCCGCGTTGGCGCCAAAATTCCGTCGTACATTGCCAGAGTCCTGCGCATCCCGCGACCGCTCGATCACCAGCCACCCGCTCCAGCCGAGATCGTCCAGCGTCTGCCGCACCTTCGGCATGTCGATCCGCGTGTTGTTCTCTAGCCACACGCCGTCCTGGTCGGTCGCGTGGATCTGGCAAATCCGATCCTTGCCGAGGGAACGCAGCTCGGCATGCAGGTCGCGCCCGGCCTGCAAGGCGTTGGCGAAGTTGAAGTAGCTGCGCACGCCCGGCGAACCGATCTCGTCAATCAGCTCGGCCTCGGCCGCTGCGTCGAGCGCCGTCTCGACGCCGATCACCACGCCCGCTGCTTCGGCCTTGTCGGCCGCCATTTTGAGCCGCTCGACGATGGCCGGCCGCAGTTCGGGGTGCAACAACAGGTCGCCTCGCACGCCGAGCGGCAAGAACGCCACCCTCACGCCCATGGCGACAAGCGTGTCGATGCAGTCGCCCACCATCCGCGGCACGGTCGGCCGCTCAGCAAACGACTGGGCGTAAAACCCCGACATCGCGAGCGAGCAGATTTCGATCTTCAGCTCGCGAACGGCGTCAAGAAATTGCGTACGCGTTGCGGGATCGGCGAGCGCATTCTCAAAGGTCTCGCGGTCCCCAAGCGACCCCATGTCGACCTCGACGCCATCGGCGCCGACGTCTTTGGTGAGCTGCATGGCGCCCAGGCGCTGCCGTTTGAGCATCATCCAATCGCACACGCCGATTTTGTAGCGCGGCGAAGTGGGCGTCGCGTCCTGCGCGAGCGTGAATGAAGGCAACGCCGTCTCGCCTAACGCGCCGGCGCCCGTCACCGCCAGAAAGCGTCGCCGATTCATAAACTTCCCCCTCAGTTCAATGTTGCCCCATGCTTGCAGATTCGCTTCGTCACCGTGGATGACGCCGACCGCGAAAGGGCCAATTGTCATAGGGCGTTACGAACGCATACTCCTGCACACACAATCCCTCCATCTCGGGATTGCGCACCACGTAGTCGACGCGCGTACGAACACCTCCCGGAGTCCACAAGAAGACCTTGTAAGTTCGCGCGGCCCAAACGGGATGCCCCGGCCCCACGTTGGAAAATTCGCGAATCTGCAAGCAAGTGGCTTCCGCAATCTGCTTCCACATCGTTTCGCCATCATCGCGATGTCGTCGAATCACCATATGAACGTGATTCGCCATGATTGCGCACGCCCATACCGTGTAAACGCGCTCACGGCAAACCATCTCAATCGACTCCGCCAATGCTTGCCGTTTCACTTCGTCAATCCAAAACCGAGGAAACTCCAGCAATGGCTCCGCGGCGCGATGGAACGCCTTAAGTTCTGCGCGCGACGGTTGAAGCGCATCAGGCTTGCGCCCGTGATGCACGGAACCGAGCTCTAGAAACTTTGGATCGCGCACTTCTTCAGACCCGCTCCCGCGCAAGTCATTGGGGAGCCAGTGGCCGTAGAGCGTCCAAATGAGGTGATATCCAATCACAGAGCGTTTTACTGCCATGTTCGGCGTTGTAGTCCCGGCGAAGCGAAACTGCAAGCAGTTTTCTGCGCCTTGCGAGACCGACGCCCGGTGACGTAACTTGCACACAGCGCCGGGGTTCAACTCCTGCACTCTCCTCCCACTCTTTTCGCGAGCCGACGATGAAGTCTTCTTCCTTCGCTCTTGCAGCATTCGCAGTCGCCACTTGCTTTCAAGTCGCCCGCGCGCAATCCGATCCCTACGCCGCCATCCCCGCGCGGATGGAGCAGTTCGTCGCCGATCATGAAATCCCCGGCGCCGTCACGCTCGTCAGCCGCGATGGGAAGACCGTCCACCTCGCCGCCGTTGGCATGGCCGACATCGAGAAGAAAACGCCGCTCACGACCGACTCGATCTTCGGCGTGATGTCGATGACCAAGCCCATCACCGCCACCGCATTGATGATCCTCGTCGACGAGGGCAAGGTCGCACTCGACGATCCCGTCGAAAAGTACATCCCCTCGTTCGCCGACGCGAAGCTGGAAAATGGAGACGCGGTAAAGGCGCTCACGATTCGCCGCCTGCTCACACACACCTCCGGACTCACGGGCGACCAGTCGTGCAGCGAGTCGCTCGAAGCAACCGCCGCCGCGCTCGCCAAGCGGCCGTTCAAGTTCCAGCCTGACGCCCGTTGGGAGTACGGCCCGAGCATGAACGTCGTGGGCCGCATCATCGAGATCGCGTCCGGTAAGCCCTACGACGAGTTTCTCGCCGAGCGCCTCTTCCAGCCGCTGGGCATGAAGGATGCGACGTTCCATCTCGCGCCCGAGCAGCGGCCGCGCCTCGCCGCACTCTACGCGGCCGACGGCGGCGAAATGAAGCACGCCGACCGCTGGGGCGACGCGGGCGAGCCCGGCTGCGTGCCCAACCCCTCGGGCGGCGTGTTCGCCACTGCCGCCGACATGGCCCGCTTCTACAACGCGATCCTGAACGGCGGCGAGCTCGATGGCGTGCGCATCGTGTCGGCCGACGCCGTGAAGCAGATGACCACGCTGCACTCCGGCGCCCACGAAACCGGCTTCACGCCCTGCAACGGCTGGGGCCTCGGCTGGTGCCTCACGCTCAAGCCCGAGGGCGTCACCGCCATGCTCTCGCCCGGAACCTACGGCCACGGCGGCGCCTACGGCACGCAAGGCTGGGTGGACCCCCAGCGCAAGGCCGTCTTCGTCCTCCTCACCCAGCGCTCGAACTTCCCCAACAGCGACGGCTCCGAAGTCCGCAGCGAGTTCCAACGCCTCGCGGTCGAAGCGCTGGAGAAGTGAATCGTAGGGGCTAGGGGATAGGACTCACCACAGAGGGCACAGAGGACACAGAGAGTGCGGAGGAGAGAAAAGGGCATCCGCATTCACAATCCCCTCCCACTAACACTCTCTTCTCTTCTTTCTCTTCCTCTGTGCTCTCTGTGTCCTCTGTGGTTAATCCGATTTTCGGGCGGCCTTAAGATCCTTCGACGTCGCCAGAGCGATCACGCGTCCTTCTTTCCCCACGGCGCAGTAGTAGTGGTACACCACGCCGTCATGCTTCAGCAGCCACGGCTTGTGGGCGAAGGTCTTGTCCCACGGCTCGGACGAGCGGATGAGCACGTCGCCTTCCCACTTGGTCCAGTGAACTAGGTCGCGTGAGCATGCGAACGTGTCGAACGCCGCGACGCCTTCCTTCCACAGGAAGCCGAAGTAAAACATGACCCACAGGTCGCCCATCCGCACGATCTGCGGATCGCCCGAGATGCCGCTGCCGTTGTCGATCATCGGCTCGGCCCCGTACCGGGTCCAATGCACCATGTCCTTCGATACGGCGAGCCCGATCCGCTCGAACGCCTTCCCCTCCTGCTTGCCGTTGTAGTACATGAGAAACGGATAGCCGATCGACGCCGACTTGTCCCACATCACGTGGCTCTTGAAGTGGGTGACCTTCTCGAACCACCGCACGTCCGCCTGCATGGGCGACAGCACGGGATTCTCCGCGAGGCGGTTCCACGGCTCGGGCTTCTCCGGCGTCGTCGTCCACGCCATGCCGATCGACAGCGGGTCGGTCTCGTATCCCTGCTTGGCCCCGCCGAAGTAGCTCAACCAATACTTGCCTTCGAACTGCGCGAGCTCGGCGGAGCCGCCCCACTCGGGGTCAACCAGCGCGATGCTCCCGTCGGCCTGCCACTTGTCCCAGCCGTCGTCGGCGAACGGCAGAATCGTGCCGATCGGCGTCCACTTGAGCAGGTCGTCGCTCTCGGCCAACCGCGTCTCGTAGCCGATCTTGTCATTGATCACGACGTAGACCATGTACCACTTGTCGCCATGGCGAAACACGTTGGGGCAATCAACCTGCTCGCCCTCGGCCCGCGGGATGACGATGCCGTACTTGAACGGCGTCTGCACCTCATCGAACACGCGCTGCATCTCGTCGTCCGAAACGGGGCGCTCCTCGAGCGACGCAGGAATCTCAATCACCCCCGGCCGCGCGCTCGGCACTTCGCTTCGCGCGACGCGCTGCGACGCCATCGCTGCTGCCAGAGCACACGCCGTGATCCAACAAAGCCAACACGCAAGCGTGGTACGTCGCCGCATAAAAAAGCTCCTAAAATCTCCCTCCCTCGAAGGGAGGGGCTAGGGGAGGGATTCCCGACCGTAACAATTCAAACAAGTTGAGAACCTGCGCGGAAAGCGTCCTGCGCTTCCCCGTTCCTACTTCTCCTCCTTTACGTCAATCAATCGTACCGGCCCCAACAATCCCGCCTCGAGCAGCTTCGCCCGCCGCGGCAGCTCGGGCGCCGTCGTCCACGTCGAGCGCTCGTCTCGCGGCGACCGAGCGTCGCCGACAAGCCGATTGTGCCACGTGTTCGCCACCGTGATTCGCAGAGCGTTCTCGCCCGCGCGAAGCGAATCGGTCACATTCACTCGGTACGGCGCCGTCCACGCCACGCCGCACGATTTGCCATTGAGCGTCACCTCGGCCAGATTCGCCACGCGACCCAAGTCGAGCCACACGGCGCCGTCGCCGTCACCACCATCCCACGAAAACGTCGTCTCATACGCCGCCGTTCCCGAAAAATACTTGATCGCATCATCCTCACTCGCTGACCAATCCCCGAGCACCATCGCCGCTTGCGACTTAGCGCCCGCCCCGGCAAACGTCACCCGCCACTCGCCCTCAATCGGAAGTCGCTCGACAAGCTCCGGCGTATTCCGCACCCCGTCACGCCCCGCCGCAAGCTCCGCCGTCGGCCGACGAAACACAACGAACACCGATTCGTGCGGCGCAAACGTGTAAGGAAAAGTCGTCCCGCCCGCAATCTGCTGCCATCGCGACACGGTGCGAGTCCCGCCGGCAACCGGGTCCCACAACTCGGGCACGCGCCCGGCGCATCGCATGCCGAGCAGTACTGAGTACTCCGTACCGCGTTGGTTCGACAGAAAGTAGATGTCGACGCCGCCCGCCGCCCGGTGCGTCCAAGCAATGTCGTCAACCGGCACATTGTCGTCTTCGCTGGCGACAAAGTCAGGCGCAATGCCAACGCCAGCGAACGACACCTCGTCAAACGGAGCGCCGATCACAGGCACGCCCGCGGCCTCAATCACCCGCACCTTTTTCATGATCTCTGGCGAAAGCACCTCGCCGTTCGGTGTCATCGCCGTCACGCCGTGCAGCACCAACACTCCGTAACTCGCCCCGCCGGGAAGTGTGATCCGCCCGTCACGAATCGTCGCCAACCGCAGCAGCGCATCGGGGTTGATCGAGTCATACGAGTACCCGCGCATCGGGTCGAGCCAATCGAGCGGGTCGGTGATATTCGCCGAAGCCCCGACCCCCGCCGGCAACTCCCGCTGCGGCTGGGTCTCGTTCGCAAGCCGCAGCGCCTCGCGCGCCACCGCCGCCTCCCCCACCACGCCCGGCAGCACGCCGACCAGCCGCTCCGGCAGCACCGCCCGCCGCGGAATTTCCTCGCCCGTGAACACCGCCACGTCCACCACCGGCGAGCCAAACTGCAGCATCGCCTGGCACCGCGCCAGGTAGTCGTACCACCCGCGCGCCAACGGCCACCACGTTTGGTCGCGCTGCAGGAACGTGCCGATCGCGTCGAGCGTGATCCCGGGACGCCGATCCAGCCACGGGTTGTGCATGAACACGTGCGTCACTAGACGATTGGCGCCGCGCGCGAAGTTCCGATCCCCGAGCGCCTTGAGCGTCCCCGGGTGCTCGTCCCACGACATCCGCAGCTCGGTAAACGCCTCGGCTTGCACGATCCGCTTGCCGTACACGTGCGCCGCCGAGATCGCGTCCAGCATGTCGTTCGGCTTGTCGTGCGTCGGGCTCCGCAGCCAGAATTCGCCCATCGGCACGTCGACCTTCGCGTAGTGCGCCATCCCGTCGCCCATGAATGTCGGCGATGTGCACTCGGCGCTGAACCAGCAGCCGTCGGCGTGAGCCAGCTCAGCGAGCGTGCCGTAGAAATTGTCGACGACCAGCTCGGCGACCGTCGTCCGCACATCGTGCAGGAATTTCTCGGACTCGTCGACGCCCGAAGTGCTTCGCATCGGCACGCCCGCCATCGCCGGCAACCAGGGCAGGGGGTCGTACCCGCGCCGCTTGCGAAACTCGGCCGCGAACTCCGCCGTCCAGTTCTGGGCGCCGCACTCCCAACTGTCGACGTGGAACCCTTTCAGCACGCGCGCCGCAAGTTCTTCGCCGACCTGCCGGCGCGTCTCGCCGAACCACTTGTCGTATTGCAAGCGAGCCGCCGCCGCACTGAGCTTGTCGCACTCGAGCCCCTTCCCGCCGCCGGCCGTTTCGTTCCGCTTGCCGGTGGACGTGTGCCCGAAGCGCATCACTGTCCACCGCCCCGGCGGCGCGTCCCACGCGAGCCGGCCCTTGGCATTCATGTGTTGCGTGACATCGACGACAGCATTCACATCCGTGCAGACATTATAGGGCGCCTGAAACGCTTCGGTCCGGTTCGCCACGCGCCACGCGGCGCCGCTCTTTCCCTCGAACTGGTGAATCCGCGCCCCGCTCGAAAGCTCGATCCCGCGAATCTTCAGCACCGGCTTCCACTTCGCCGAGTCGAGATCCTCCGCCCCGGGCTCAGAGCCCGCGGGGACGAACACAAACCGAAACGCCCGGCTCGTCGTCTCCGGCAGCGCGAAGGTCCACGGCAGATCGCCCTCCTGCCAACCATGCCGCGGCGCCTCGAGCTGCTCGACCAAGTTCCACGCCCCACTATCTTCGCGCGCCTCAACGCGCAACCGCAGTGACTCGTAGTTCGCCCCATCGGGCCGCACCGTCATCGACCGCACCGTAAACGGCGCATCAAACTCGTACTCGATCCATCCCGGCTTATCGCTCCGCCACCGCGGCGCCGCTTGCGAGTTCGCGGCGACTTCCGCGAGGAATGCGCCATCGAACCCTTCCTCGCTCGTCGTCACCCGCGGCGTCACGCTGCGACTTGAAACGCCCGCTCCCTCCGGCGCCGGAAACGCCAGCACCACGACGTCGCGATAGAATCCCTCGTTCGTCTGCGGCTGCTCAAGCGCAACATCAACCCGCTTCCCGCCGTCGACTGCCACCCTCGACCACACGAGCCGCTGCATCGACAGCTCCGTCGTGATCCACGGCCCGCCCGCGGTCGCGAAGCCATCGCACACGTGCATCGCGAGCTCGAGCCCCAGC
>JANOIK010000237.1:0-7173 GCA_031407585.1 Planctomycetota bacterium
GCGTTGCCCCCCGGTTCTTCTGTCAGAAGGTGGGCCCCACACGATACGTCACCGCGCCGCTTCGCCGATTGGGGGCGCACCTGGCGGGGGGAGACTTGAGTATCGACAACGACCTGTCGCAACATGCGCGTTGTCGGCTCGTGTTGACTGGCAGAGCCCTGGGGCACACTGGGCATCATGTCGCGGGTGCCGACCAGGCGTTGACCGGGGTACGATTGTGTGAGCGCCAGCCATCCGCACGCACGAACGCATCCAACGGGTAGCCGTATCGCTCTTGTGAGCTTTGGACGGAGGTTTACATGTATCACGCGATTGTCAAACGGATTGCCCTGAAAAACTTTCTACGAGTGAATCGGACGGACTACGCTGCGATCCTGAAGAGCTGTTCCCCGGATGCTCATCACCGGTTTGGCGGGGATCAGGCACGGGGTGGCGAGCCGCATGATCGTGAAGCTCGCATTGAGTAGCTCTCAATTGGCACACTCACTGTGGAATAAACTGATTTGGCGCCCTGTCGCAAATGTCGTAAGTAGCAAAATATGACAAGTCGCCACGCAGAACGGCACTTTTCCGGGCGCACTGTAATAGCCGTCGAAGATCGCCTTGTTGTATGTTCCGTCAGCGTCGGGGGAGCTCACGCCACCGATTCCCCACGCCCCGAACCCCCCTGCGAGCGAAAGGGTCGTACCGGAAGGCGTGGCGTCGCTGTACATCATGTTTGCCGAGCCTGAGTCGCCGGTGAGATTCCAATTGCCGGCGTTGATAACGCCGGCGTTGCCGAGGACGGGATTACCATTGTTATAGGCCCAGCTGACCGTCGCCGCAGACGCCGACCCTGCCCCGGTCAACGCAGCCATGGCAACGCAGATCGCCGTAAACATTGCTCGAAGTGTGCTCATTATCCATCTCCTAAGTTGCTCAAGGTGCTTGCTCACCCTCACGTTCCGCGAGGCACGCCAGCGGTGATGCAGGGTGAGACGACGAGGTCGGCAGTCGAACTTGTGGCGTGGACTACACGTAGGACTGATCTCCGAGAAACCGGTGCCCAATGGGGCGAGCTGGGTCGAACCGGCGGGTTCTAATAAGAATTTCACTAGAAAACGGAAAAAGCGGTACGCAGTCCCACACTAACGCTAGTGCGGCACGCCGTATGGGTAGGCACACACTCAGACGGGCGCTTGGTGTAAGCTGGCTTTGCGAGAAGCGATGCCGCTGAGACCAATCACGGACAGTGGCGCTGATACTAGACAAGAATTCGGCAAAATTTAGGCGACTTTTCTCGACGCGAGTGCATAGATGCCATCGAGCCCTTGGCGTCGCAAGTGCTGACGGACCTTCAGATGGTCCCCATGCAAGCCTCGGCCGTCCAGCTTCCGCCCGCTCGGCCAAGCGCTGGTTCATCTGCTCGCTGGCGCGCTCGCTGGGCGCGACGCCCAGCCACTCGCGCAGGTCGGCAGCGGCCTCGTGAAACGATTCTTTCACGCACAGACGTTGGAGCCAATCCTGCAGCACGTACGAGAATTCGCCGGCCGGCAATCCCAGCCCCTCGTCCAAGGGCGCCCGCTCGACCTTCTGGCCTTCCCGCCGCGCCTACACGCGGCGCTGGATGGAAAGTTCGCCGAGGATCGACAGATACCGGCGCGTGCGCTTGTTTTTCAGCCCGCCAACCGCGTGGTCGCCGGCCGGCAGCTCGGGTCCCGCGTCGCCGTCCCCCTGGGCGGCCACAAAGGCTTCCAACAGGCTGTGCCCCAAGGCCAGCAGCCGGCTGAACAGCTCCCGTTCCGCTTGATCGATGCGCCGCTCGTTCGCCGCGGCCTCCTTGACAAACGCTTCCATCGCCTGCAATTGTTGTTGCGCCTTGAGAAAGGCTCGCTCCTGGGCCATGATCATGACTGGGCCTCCTGTGGGCGTGAACCAAGTAGCTATTCACCACTTCGTTCTAACCTCAGAGGCCCATCTCTTCATCTTCGCGCCAGCACGCGACGCAACTCCTTGTAAATCAACGCGCTAGCCCGCGAGGGATGTGAGTTACGCCCAGATCATTTTCGCACGATTGCGTAGTTGTGCGTGTAGCGAGCGATGATAATGAAGGGCAGAGGCTTCTTGATGACACAACAATCGACGCTGAGCATCGTCCTGCTCGCACTTTTCAGCGCGGCGCCCTGGTCAGTGCGCGCCGCCAATACGCTCTACTTCAGCCCGTCGGATGTCGGCGTCACCAAGTCCGTCGCCGAGTGGGGCGTCGACACGGCGTGGCCCAGTTACGACAACGTGCGGCTCAGCATCGCCCACATGGGGCAAACCAACGTCGATACGGTGCGGCTCACGTTCTACACCGACCAACCGCTGGTCGATAACGGCAACGGCACGTTCTCGCTCAACAACGCCGCCAAGAACCTCATCGACAATCAACTCTCGTTGGCCAACTTGGCCGGCGCGAAGCCATTGGCTCTCGTGCCGACGGTCGGAGCAACCGACGCCAGCTATCTGTCGGGTTCGGGAATCAACGTCACGAACTGGGTGAGGTTGATCAAGACCACGCAGGAGTACATCAACAGCAAGGCGGGGTTCACAACCAGACAGATTGGGTCCATCGAGCCCTTCAACGAGCCCGACTACTGGACAGGCCAGGGCACAGGGGCCCAACTGAACAACGTGATCACGCAGCTCAAGACTCATTCCGTATTTCAAAACACGGCCATGCTGGCTGGCAGCACGCTGAACAGCAACAACGCTCAGTCCTGGTACAACCAAGCGCCGGCAGCGACGGTCGGCTCGTCCCACCTGCTCGGCGGTTCGCTCACCAGCTACGTCAACTTTATGGAGAACGTGAAGAACGCGGGCGAACCGTTCGCCAATCCGGAACTTCACAGCCTGGGTGAAGCGATCGTCGGCGCCGAACACGGCATGTCCAGCGGCATCTGGTGGGCCGACGTCCTCCGAGCGCGCGGCCTGTTCATCCGAGCGTCCGACGGCAAACGTCTTGCCTACTTCGAGGACCTTCCGCGCCAATCTGCCGCAGCCGTGTACCGCGGAACCGACGGAAAGATCAAAGCCTTTGCCGGCGGCCTCGAGCGATTCGGCGCCCCCACGTCCTATCGCTTCGTCGCCACGGATCAGGACGTCTACTTCAACGGCATCCCCGTCCGCGAGTACATGCTCCAAACAAAGTTCGACGAGAACGCCTCGGCCACGGACAACGACTTCGCAAACTATGGTTCCTGGTCGAACCAGGGCGCCTACGCCGACATCGAATCGGACCCGGCCGCCGCCCAACCTCCGCTCGACGGTTACCGTTGGAAGATCGTCAACGTCCTCACGAACCAGGTCATGGAAGTTTCCGGCGGCGGAACAGGGGACGGCGCCCTCATCCGCTCCGCCGCCGACGTCGGCGCGACGAGCCAAATGTGGAACATCGTCCGCACCCGCAACGGCTACTACCACCTGTTCAACGCTAACAGCGGACGAACGGCGGAAGTCGCCAATGGCTCGCTCAACAACGGCGCCAACGTGCGGCAGTGGGGGACCGCCGATAATAACATTCAGCAGTGGTACATCGACGACGCGGGCGCAGGCACGTTCTACCTTCGCAATGGCAACAGCACGAAGTATCTCACCAGCAGCGGCACGAACAGCACGCAGTCCGACCTGACCGGCTCGAACCTCCAAAAGTGGCGATTCTTCCTGGCCAATCCTACAGCGGGCCCCAAGGCTAAGTACGCGCTCAAGGGAAATGTGAACGACAGCGCCGGAACCAACCATGGCACGGCGTTCGGCACTCCAACTTACGCGACCGGGCCGACCGGAACATCAAACAGCGCCCTGCAGTTCGACGGCGTGAATGACTACGTGCAGCTCCCCAGCGGCGTGGCCAACACGAACGACATTACCATTGCGTCGTGGGTACGTTGGGACGGAACGGGCGGCGCCTGGCAGCGTATCTTCGATTTCGGTAACAACACGACCACGTACATGTTCCTCACGCCGCAGTCGGGCGACAACACGATGCGCTTCGGCATCACCACCGGCAGCAGCGCCGCGGAGCAAATTCTCGACACCGATCCGCTGACGCCGAACGAGTGGGTCCACCTCGCCGTCACCCTCGGTGGCAATACGGGGATCCTCTACATCAACGGCGAGCCGCAGGTCGCGGGGCAGATTCTTCGCAACCCCTCAGATTTCAATCCCACGCTCAACTACATCGGCAAGAGTCAGTGGGCAGACCCGCTGTTTCGAGGCATGATCTCCGACTTCCGAATCTACGATTACGCGCTTGCCATGGGGCAAGTCGCCGATCTCTATAACAACGCCGACTTCGATGGCGACGGGGACGTCGACGGCGACGATCTCCTGCTCATCCAGCGCACCGATCCGGGACGCGTCGCGGCGTGGAGAACGCAATTTGGAGAGGGCGCGGACTCAGAAGCGGCCATTGCCGCGATCCCGGAACCGGCGACCTTCGCTCTTTTGACGCCGATCTCACTGCTTGCGATTTTCTCGCTCCGTCGGCGAGTGCGCAGACGGAACAGAGAAGGAGGCTACCGCCCCGCCGTGAGCGCATCATCAATGCGGTAGAAGTCGAAGTCCACAGCCCCGCCGGGCGTCATCGTCGCGTGGTTGAACAACCCGAATCGATAACCCATGAAGTGCGGCAGCGTGTACTCCATCTTCAGGGGCTCGCCAATCGACGTCCACTGCTCCCCGTCGAGGCTGTAAAAGAATCGCGCCGTGTCCGCGCGATCCCGGAAGTCGCACTCGATCCGCAGGTAAACGACCGCCGACCTTTCGGGGCACCTGATATTGGAATCAGGGGCCGCCCCTCATAAGCCCAATGCAGTTGCGGCGGTGATCTGGCGTCGCTTGCACTGTGGCTTATACCGATGGCGGTCGCGGTTTGACGCCGTTTGTCACTAGATTTCGCGAACGGTTTACCCGGGCGCCGCGCCCGGACAGTCCACATCGTGCAAACGCACCGGCTTGGCGATCGCCATTGGTGCCCCGATTCATTCCCTTTTTCCAACTTTTTGACTAACTCGAATCGACCGCTCAATTCATTCTGAGGCGTCGGCCAATGCGCCGTTAATATTGGCGACCCCAAGCAGCGCTTCGCGCCTTCGGATTTTGAGGTGCGGCCATGCGGAAATCAACTTCGCGAGGTGCGGATCTATCTCCACGCGGGTGCAACAATAGGTGCAACGGCCTTGGTCGAGTTTCTCTAAATCGGAAGCAGGCAACGGGTTCCGGAAATTGGCACCCAGTATCACAATCCGCGGCTTCAGTGCTACCTTCCCACGGAAGGACAATTCAGTCGCACTTCTCACCCGGCGTGGCTCTGATCTTGGGCCAGTTTGCTGCGCGCTGAGGTGAGACACCCGATGCAGCCTGGCCGATGCCATTCGGCTCCACATCGGTGCACACCGAATGCGGTTTCCATGAGTGCCGCGGCTCACGCGTTCGCATGAATTCGTGTCGACTACCCATTGGCTGAGCTTTCGGATGAGACACGTCAATAACCGACTGATTGTGACGCTGGGACAACGGTCTGTTCACGGGCGCCAAGACCGACGTGAATTTTGAGGACTTCATGGCGAAGCTGAGGCTCCAAGTATCTGACCGCCAATTGGCCGAGGCAGCAGTGACGCGGAATCTGTTCGAGGCGATTCTCGCCCGCATCACGCGACTGGCGATCCCGCCGCTGCGAATCAATAATCCGGGCGGCCGTGAATACCGAGGAAAGTTCGGCATGCACTGGACGCGTGAGGGGATGCGACCTGTTATTATGAGCGGCATTCAGAGCTTGAAGCGTTCCAGGCTCAATCCAAATGGGAAATATCGGTCAGCCCGTAAGGCTGCCTGGTAAGCTCGTTCAAGCTAACTCATCGAAGGCACCTAACCTGGGAGCGACTAATGAACCGGTCTTGCATCGCGACCATCGCTATTCTTTGGGCACTGTTCCTGATCACGCCATTGCAGGCGGAGGTGATTCAACTGCGCAGCGGCCAAGTCGGCGGCCTTCCAGGTTTGCCGGGTCAGCCTGACGACATCGTCACCTGGGGCCAGTTCGTCGCCGTCGGGCTCGGACCGCTGAGCGCCGTCCCGTTCACCGCCGCCAACTTCAACGCTGCCGCCGCCTTCCCCGCGACGGTCGTCAGTCACCTTACCACGCCGTGGTTCGCCACCCTCCCGAGCGATCCGCTCGCCCGCTGGATCAACTACGATGGCTATGCGCCCGATCCGACTTTTCCGATCACCGGCTCCTTCGGCTCGGTCCTCTACCGCGTTCCCTTCACGGTGTCGACCGTCGGCATCACCAACGCTCAACTCTCGATTCACTGGGCCGTCGACGACTTACTGGGCGACCCAGCCGGCTTCGGCCCCAACCCCGTCGGCGCCTACCTCCGCGATGGGGGCGGCAATGTTACCCTTTTGCCGGCAGTTGTTGGCGGCTTCTATAACATCGAAACACAGGCTAACGGAATTAACGTAACCTCTGCCATCACCACCGGCGCCAACGAACTCTTCCTCTACCAGCGCGACAACGGTGCCGTCGTCAGCGGAACAATCTTCTCGGCGACATTTGATATTAATAATATCCCCGAGCCAGCCGCCATCGCGCTAGCCGCGATCGCAGCCCTCGGCCTATTGAGCTGGCGCCAAAAAGTCGTGGGCACGCACCGGGCACCGTAACGCCGCCACGTAACCGCATCGATCTAACCAGCCCGTCTGCAAAGGCGGGCTGGGGCGCAATCTACTGCAATCAGTACTAAAGTTGATTGATCGAGTCGCTTTAACTTGTTGTGGGCTTCAGCGGCGGTGAATTGCCGTTTAGGCGTGACCCCGACCTTGGCGCCAAAATCTCAGTACGCGGTGCAAGTCGGCGATCTCCAGTGGGCGCGAATCCCATCGGGCCAATTGGTCGCTCGGGCGGCAGCGGTTCGGGGCCATTGCGAATGTCACCGTTCCCGAACCGGCAAGTGCGGTGCTGCTGATGTTTGCGGCGGCTGGCTGGTATCTCCGACAGCGGCGGGTCTCAAAGAAAGTTGCAACAACTCAATAATACGCATTCTAAGTTGAAGTAGCGCGTTCGAGGTAGGGAGCGGCGCAAACAGTTTTCATGAGGTCGGCGTCGAGTGCGGCTTTTTGCCAGGCATCGACGGCCGCCTGTTCCAGGGC
>JANOIK010000238.1:0-5296 GCA_031407585.1 Planctomycetota bacterium
TGATCGGCATCAACCCCTACGGCCAGCCGGGCGTCGAGGCGTATAAGAAGAATATGAACGCGATTCTGCGGGGGAAGTAGCGAGTTTCGAGTTCCGAGTTACGAGAAGCGGAGGGAACCAGTCATCCCCCACTCGCTACTCGAAACTCGCGCCTCGCTACTTCTTGCGGAACAGCCCTTCCAGCGCCTTATTGATCTCGCTCTCAATCGCCCCGCCGACCGCCGTTTGGGCGGCTTGGGCGAGGAAGGCGCCGACGGCGCGCTCGTCGACGTTCCACCGCGACATCGTGCCGCTCACTGGAATCTCGATGGTCTTACCGATGAGCGGCTGCAGTTCCCGCGTGCCGCGAACCCATTTCTCTTGCACGGGCACGCGGAGCACCAGCGAGATCGATTGGTCGAAGCCGACCGAGCCGTACGACGTCACGGGCACGTCGTCGATCAGGAACTCGAGATTGCGGTGGTAGACGCGGCCGCCGACGACCTGCACGTCGATCGTGCGCTCGGTCATGGTGATGCCCTTCACGGGCTTCGTCGGTTGCGAAATGGCGCCGAGGATATTGTCGCGACCTTTGCTCAGCAGCTCGAGCCGCTGAATGAGCGTGACGACGTCCGCCAGCCCAGGCCCCGGCAGGATCGCGAGCTGGTGCATCGTGACGCGGCCCTTGCTTTCGATGAGCTTCGGATCGCCGAGCGGCACGGTCACGCCCTCGGTGATGATCGAGAAACTGCCGCTCGTGCGCGTCGCATCCGCGAGAATCGGAGCGGCGTACTTGAGCATCGCCTGGCTCACTTCTTCCGACACGGCGACGTTCGACACCAGCGGCCCGGCGGCGAGCTGCAGCACCTGCGGCGGCGGGTCGAGCAGCACGCGCGGCTGGGCCGTGAGTCGGCCTTGGCCCACGGCGAGGTCGATGGGGTGGAATTGGATCTGGCCATCGCGAATGTTGGCCGTGACCGCGGCCTGGCCGATGGGCAGGCCGTAGAGATTGGCGGCGGCCCAGCCGGTTTCGGCGGTGAGGTTGTAGCGGCGGGACCAGTGAGCGGCGGACTCGTTCGGCGGGGCCGCGCTCCGCTCCGCGGACTGCGCGTCGCGGCTAACCAGCCGGCCTTCCATCGTGATGCGGGCGGCGTTGGCGCCTTGGATGCGGATTCCGGGGCCCAGGTAAGTCGCCAGCAGCTTCGCGAGTTCGGCCGAGTCGTACGTCACATTCACGTCGCCGCGCGCGACGCCCGCCGTGCGGAGCTGGTCAATGGCGCCGGCTCCCGAGAGCTTCACCGTTTGGCCGTCGAGGCGCAGATTGGTGAGTTGCAGACGGTCGTCGGCGTGGGTGTAAGCGATTTCCGTGGCGAGCGCGAGAGCGGGCTCGTTCCATGCGATCGTGGGCTGGAGGCCGGACGGCGGGTTGGGGACGGACGCCGTCGAGACCGATGCGGCGGGAATCCCTCCCCTAGCACCTCCCTGCGAGGGAGGGGGAGAAAGGCGCACCAGCGAGAACGGCTCGGCGTTGAGCGTGAGATTCGCGCTCGCGCGCGTCGCGTCGCTGGCAAGCTCCATGCGGCCAACGCCTTGGCCGCGCGGCCATAGCCCGCCGGGGGCGCCCACCATCCCCGCCCATGCGGCGATGCGTTCCAAGTCGCCGCGGAAGGCGACGACGCCGCGCACCGTCGGCGGTCCAACGTCGGCCAGCCGAATGTCGACGCCGCGCGCCGTGGCCGCGATCGTGCTGCTGGCGATCGTGAGGTTCTGCGATTCGATCGCGCGACGCGCCGAGTCCCAACGGAAATCGCCGCCGGCTTCGATGCGCAGCTCGATCAATTCCTTACCCGCCAGCCGCGTGCGGAAGTCGTTGATGCTCACTTGCGACTGGGTGAACTCGACAAGGCCGCCCGCGAGCCGCACGCGCGCGTTGACGGTCGATTGGCCGGAAAGCTCGTCGGGCACGGCGGCGACCCAGGGCCGCAAACGCCCGGCCCAAGAGTCGAGCGGGCCGTCGCCCTTCACGCGGAGGAACCAATTGCGATCGGCCGCGGCGAGATCCACTGGCTCGAGGAGTTCCAGCTCCAGCGAGTCGCTCGGGCCGCGCATCAGGGCGGTCGCCGCCTCGAATCGCACGGGCCGGGCGCCCACGCGCAGGCCGTTTGACTGCGCCTCGACGCGAAGCTGCGGATCGACCCACACGACGCGGCCATCCTTGCGGACGTCGATGTTTGTGCAATCCAGCGACGCGCTCGCGGCGAACTTGTCGGCCCCCGTGTCGCGCCACGAAAACGTGCCCTGCCCCGTGCCACGGAGCTGCCACGCGGAGAGATCGACGAACTGCCCGAGCTGCGACGCAAGGTCTTCGAGATCGAACGCAAGCTGGCCCTCGATTCCGCCGGCGGCGCCTTCGGCGGTGAGCGACGCGAACGGCGAGCGCAGCAGCAGCCGCTTGAGTTGCGGCCCTGCGGGCGCGTCGGCCAGATCGACGCCCGCCTCGACGGGCTCGGTCCAGCGAATCGCGCGCGTGCCGTCGTGGCCGAGCAGGTTCTCGACCACGGCGGCGACGGTCCAGGTGCGCCCAGCGTCGACGGCGGCGCTGCGGGCGGTGAGTTCGAGCTTTCCCGAGTCGATTCGCACCCCCGGCCGCAGCCGCAGCGTGCGCGGCAGCATGCGGGTGAGCTGCGGCAGGTCGACGCGCGCGGACAGGAGCGCGTCGGTCATCGGCAATTGCGTGGGCGAGAATGTCGTGAGTTGTGCAAGGTCGAACTCGCCGGTCGCCTCGGCGTCGAGCCACGTCGTGCGGGCCGTGAAGTGCCGCGAAGCGAGCCGCGTCCCCGCGAGCGTGGCGTCGATCGCGATCGCCGCGGTGGGGAGCTCGACGAGGTCGCCTGCGAGCGCGTCGGCAGTGAAGCGCACGTCGGCGGCGTCGAGCTTGCCGGCCGCCGCATAAGTGGGCACAAAGCCGGCGATGGTATCGCCGGTCCCCTCGGCAGGCGACGACCACGTAATCTTCAAATCGGCCGACGACGTGCCGAGCAGCCGCGCCCCGGGCAGCACGCGTGCAAGCCACGGTTCGAGCGGCGCCAGCGGCAGGCGATCGGCGATGATGCCGAGTTGCTGTGACGCGACGCTCGCGGCAGCGTCTGCCGGGTTGAGTTGAAATTTGAAACGGCCGGGCGACGCCTCGTTGGCTCCCGGCGTCGGGAGACTCGCGGCGACCGTAGGCGGCACGGCGCCGAGCGTAAGAACGCCGCCGCCGGTGGATTGCCAAGCGCCCTCAGGCGTTTGGCTTGCGCTGAGCGCGAGTCCGTCGATGCGCCAAACCTGACCGGTAACCGCGTCGCGTCCGAGCACCGTGCCTTCCAAGATCTCGATCTCCGCGACGGTGGGCGTTGACGGACCATCGTCGGGCGTCTGGGGATTCTGTTGCGCAACCGCCGCGGCGATTTTGTCGAGCAAGTCTTCGAGGTTGCTGCCGCCCACGCGCGTCTCGAGATTGATCACCGGCCGCGTGACCACGATCTTCCCGAGATGGCGCCGATTGGCGGCGAGCGCCACCAGCGAGCGGTCGACGGTTGCCCGTTCGATCGTGGCGATCGGCGTCCCCACGGCGTCGGCAAGCGTCACGCCGACGAGCGCCTGGCCCGAGATCCAAGAAAACTCGGCGCCGGCGACGCCAAGCTGCGCCGAGCCCGGCGGCAGGGCGCTCGACAGGAGCACATTGCGCAGCGGCGTCTTGGCGATGATCGTCGGGCCGGCCGCGACGAGCCCGCCGACAAGAATCACAAACGCGAGAAACCGGCGGCGCCAGCGCGGACGGCGGCAGCGACGCACGAGAACTTCCTCGGCGTCCTCTTCCTCGTCTTCGTCGACTTCGCGAGCGCGGCGTTTGCGAGCCATGGGGAGCGGATTCTAGGAGGATGGCTCGTTGCCTCCTAGGCGAATTGATTGATGTGCTAGCAGGACGCGATGAGGAGCTGTAGAGGTGAGCGAGTACCCGCTTCGTCCCCCCTCCCCAACCCTCCCCGCCGAGGGGAGGGAGCCGGAGAAACTCATTCTCGTAACCGCTAGCGATTGAACCGAGCCGGCCATTTGAACTTGCCCGTTTCGCGTAGCGCCACGATCTGCTGGACCGAGTGCAAGCTCTTGCGCTCGACACCCTCATAAGAATTGAAGGCGTTGTGGGGCGTGCAGATGCAATTGTCGCGGCGAGAAAGCTCGATCGCCGCGAGCGCCTCGGGGTCGCGGGTCACGGCCGAGCGATTGGCGATCTCGGCGGGCGAGGGCTTGGCGTCGAGCGCCACCGGGGCGTCGCTGGCGCCGCGCAGCGCGACGGCGAGCTCCGCTTCGTGGTCGTACACGTCGATCCCTACGCCGCCGAGCTGGCCCGCGTCGAGCGCCGCCAGCAACGCGGTCGAGGGGCTAAGCTCCCCCCGCGAGATGTTCACGAACAAGGCCCCCGGCTTCACAAGGCGCAACTTGTCGGCGTTGAAATACCCGCGGCTCGTCGGATTGAGATCCATTGCGCACACCACGATGTCGGCCGCCGCGAGCGCCTCCTCGATCGGTGCGTAGGTCACCTCCGCGTGGCGCGGGTCGCGATCGACGCCGATCACCGTCATGCGCATCGCGCGGCCGATGTCGCAAATCTCGCGGCCGATGTTGCCGACGCCGACGACCGCGAGCGTGCGGCCCTGGCACTCGAACCCCGTGAGCCCGTCGCGATGGAAATCGTGAAACTGGCGCAGCTGCCGCGGCAACTTCCGCAAGAGGGCCATCCACAGAAGCAGCGCCTGCTCGGCCACCGCGCGGTGGCAGTACAGCGGCAGGTAGCCGAACTGCATGGGCGTGGAAATCGCCGCCGCGTAGTCGGCCAAATGGTCGAAGCCCGTGCTGCGCGACAGCACGGCATCGAGCTGCGGCGCCCACGCCACGGGGATGATAGACTGCGTGCGCGTCGCGATCAACCGCGCGGGCGGCGCCGCATGCCCCGACTCCTGAATCGTGCGGTCGGTGTACTCCGCCGAGATGCTCGCCGGCATGAGCCCGCGCAGCAGCGCGGTTTCTTCCTCAAACGCTTCGTAAAAAACAACGTCGGGCATGGGGGGAGAAGGCTCTAGGTGTTAGGCGCTAGGCTCTAGGTCGAATGATAATCTGCAGTCTTGCGAAGCATCTAGAGCGCTACTCAGATCCCTGTAGCGTATCCGGAGTTTCGGAAGTAGTTTCGGCACTCGGCGGGCGAGAATCGTTCGAGGGCGCCGGCGATGGCGTGCTCAAGTCCGTCGAGGGTGCGCTCGGCGGCGCTGCGGAGCAG
>JANOIK010000264.1:0-1779 GCA_031407585.1 Planctomycetota bacterium
CACATGGGCGATATCATGGAAACCAACGCCGACACGAGCCCGCGATCGCTGGCGCTGCCGGAAGTGTTTCATTTGGATTGACCACGACCGAACTTGATGGCGTGGAGGAACGGTCTGTGCGTGATGACGTCGAGGTTCAAGAAAACGGCCGAGGTCATATCTCGGTTAGGTGTGGTCCCGAAACTTTTAAAGATTTGGCAGATCGATGTTTCGCGGATATTCCTTTGCCCGACTCGGTCGTGCGCGATTCGATTCGATCCATTACATTACTTAATAACGATTTGAGGAATCAATCCGCGCAACAAACTCGCTGGCCCGATGGCGTCGTGCTACTAGGATGTGCGGTTATTGGTTTTATTCTCCTCATGATTTTTACCGCTGGGATTGGCGCCATCTTCAAACTATTTACGGATTAGTGACTTGGGACCGAGCATGCGATGTGCTCGACCGACCCGGCCGCTAGCAAGGGTCGTTTCGCTGGACGCAATCTAGGCTACGCGTTACTCTCCGCGCCGCATGGGGGAGTTCCATTCGCGGTCCAGGCCAATGGCGTCGCAACGAAAGTTCCTGTTCGCGGTAGCAACGTGCGCAGCGTTGCTGGGTTGCGGCACCGTCGGCTACGTCACCTCGCCGGTAGAGAATTATCTCGTCTATCAACCGACCGGACCGGCGCCTGACGACTTCGAAACGCCACTGTTGGCTAAAGAGGACGTTTGGTTCCGGAGCGTCGACGGGACGAAACTTCACGGTTGGTACTGCCCCGCGAAGAACCCGCGCGGCGTCGTGCTGTTTGCTCACGGCAATGGCGGCAACGTCTCGAATCGCTGGGAGCGCTACCGACTGCTGGCCAACCGGCTTGAGGTCACGGTGCTCGGCTTCGACTATCGCGGATACGGGCACAGCGAAGGAAAGCCTAACGAAGCCGGACTCATTGCCGATGCGCGTGCCGCGCGCAAGTTTCTTGCCGCGAAGGCCCAGGTGCTCGAGAGTGACGTGATTCTGTATGGCCAATCGCTGGGCGGCGGCGTGGCAGTGACCCTCGCCGCGGAAGATGGGGCGAAGGCGTTGATTCTCGAAAGCACGTTCACATCGCTCCCCGATGTCGCCAACTATAAGCTTCCGCTGACGCCGCCCGGGAGAATCCTGCGCAACGAATACAATTCGCTGGCAAAGATCAATCGCTTTCACGGGCCGCTGTTGCTTCTTCATGGCGACGCGGACAAGCTCGTGCCAATCGATCAGGCCGAGCGCCTTTACGCGGCCGCCAACGAACCGAAGACGTTTATCACCGTCCAGCAGGGCAACCACAATTGGAATCCGACGCTGGACGTCATCGCGGCCATGGACCAGTTTTTGCGAGATTTGCCCCCTGCCAAGCCCACCGATTCGCCAAGAGTCGCCGCCGGTGTAGACTCATAGTCTGCTTGTTGGCGTTATTCATCGACTCATTTGGCGGCAGATCCATGGCCATGCCCAAAAACGTGCTCGGCACGGAGCTGACGTCCTGCTCGACTGACCCCATAACTGGCTTCTACCGCGACGGCTGCTGTCGTACGGGGCCGGACGACGTTCGGTTGCATCTGGTGTGCATTGAAGCGACCGACGAGTTCCTCGATTTCTCGAAGGCTCGCGGCAACGACCTGAGCACGCCGAACCCGATGTACCGGTTTCCTGGGCTGCAGGCCGGTGACCGATGGTGTTTGTGCGTCGAGCGGTGGAAGGAGGCGCTCGACGCGGGCATGGCGCCGATGGTTGATCTCGAGGCGACGCATATTTCGG
>JANOIK010000274.1:0-3425 GCA_031407585.1 Planctomycetota bacterium
CGATCGGCACGCCGCACCGAGGGAGCGACTCGTCGAACGATCTCACCAAGTGGC
This sequence comes from Planctomycetota bacterium, assembly GCA_031407585.1. Taxonomy (GTDB): domain Bacteria; phylum Planctomycetota; class Planctomycetia; order Pirellulales; family Lacipirellulaceae; genus Lacipirellula. The sequence goes on from JANOIK010000274.1 coordinate 55, forward strand.
TCGGCCAGAAACTGATCGACGTGCCGTCGCGGATCATGATGAGCCGCAGCCAGCTCGTGTCGCGCAACCCGGATTACTTCTTGCCGACGTCGCCGCTGAACGTGACCAACGCGATCGATTCGCTATCGCCCAAGAGCGTGATTCTGCCGGTGCTGCTCACGGCGCCAGCGGGCCCGTGGGTGAAGTACCACAACATCGTGGGTCACGTGCCGCACAAGGGCGTGTCGGGAGCCGTGTCGATCTGGCTTGCGGGGTCTGCCGATGGCGACGGCGTGGTGTCGCTGGCCAGCGCCGAGCTCGACGGAGTCTCCTCACAAAAGATCGTGCCCGCCGACCATCAGATGGTGCATCGCCATCCGGCCACCATCCTGGAAGTGCGGGACATCCTGCGGCAGCACGTGACCGAGCTTAAGAGCTTCCCATACGGCGGCGGGGTGGAGTTCGCCTCATCGCAGCAGGCGACGTTCGGCGAGCAACCGGTGCAGCTCCCGGCGCCAGTCGGGACGCTTCCGACGACTAAGTAGGTGCGGTGAAGGCCGAGCCATCTAACAATGATCCTCCGGCTCCCTCCCCTCGGCGGGGAGGGTCGGGGAGGGGGGATGGAGCGCGTACCAGGCGCCGCGCGGAACAAGCTCCGCGGCTATTGATGTTCGGATTGATATAGACGCGGTGGGCTGATTGTTTTATGTACGTGCATGCGAAGACACGGAAGTCCTCAGGAATTGGAGCGGGTGCGGCGCGAGGCGGCGGCGCTGCATGCTCAGGGCGTCTCGTGCGCCCAGATTGCCGCTGCGTTGGACCGATCGGAGCGGACGGTTCAGAGTTGGGCGGCCAAGGCTCGCCAGCGTGGCGTCGAGGCGCTGGCGGCGAAGCCGCATGCGGGCGCGAAGCCCAAGCTGTCGCTCCGGCAGCGCGAAGCCCTCGGGCAGCAGTTGCTCAAAGGGGCGCAGGCGCACGGCTTCGACACCGACCTGTGGACGGCCTCCCGGGTGCAGCAGCTCATCGAGCGGCGGTACGGCGTCGAGTATCATGCCAATTACGTCCCCGAATTGCTCAAGGGGCTAGGGTTCTCTCGCCAGCAGCCGGTCAAGCGAGCTCGCGAGCAGAACGACGACGAAGTCCAAGCCTGGCTGGCCCGCGACTGGCCGCGGATCAAAAAAAAGCTCGCCGTCTCGGCGCGACGCTCCTCTGGTGGGACGAAAGCGGCTTTTTGATGCTCCCCCTGGTGCGGCGAACTTGGGCGCCGCGGGGTCAGACGCCCGTGCTGGCGCACAACGCCAAGCGGCTGCGCCGGGTCAGCGCCGTAGGAATGCTGTCGGTGAGCCCTCAGCGTCGTCGGCTGGGCTGCTACTACCTCTTGACTCCGGAAGCGTCGATTGACGAGACGATCGTCGTGGCCGTGCTCAAGCAACTGCGGCGGCACTTCCGCGGACCTGTCATCGTCTTGTGGGATCGTCTCCAGGCACATCGCTCGACGCATGTTCGCAACTACCTGGCGTCGGTCTCGAATCTCCATGTCGAGTACTTCCCAGCGTACGCCCCCCAGCTCAATCCCGTGGAATACCTGTGGTCCGATGCGAAGCTTCATGACCTGGCCCAGTTCTGTCCAACAACCCTCGATCAGCTCACAACCGCCGTCGGCAAAGCTCTGACCGCCAAACAACGCGATCAGACCCGCTTGGCGGGATACGTCCGCCAGGCGAAGCTCCCCATGCGACTCAAGCATGCCGAAACGCCTTTATCAATCTGAACATCAATAGCCGCGACGCGAAGGTCTTCCGCAGCGGAGCGCTCTTTGATTGGCCATCGCGGTGCGCGCTTCGCTTCGGCGGACCTCCGCGGCGCGGCTAAACAGGGTCGTTTCATCTATTACGAGTGCATGCGCGGCATCGGTTCGCCTTCGGCGAGGATTGTCGCTTCGGCCGCGTAGAGCTCCTCGAGGCGCTGCATCACGACGTCTTCCGGCGCGAAGTGTTTCGCTAGCCGCGTGTACGTGGCATGGTGGCGGGCTTCGCTCTCGAACAAGCTGCGGTAGAACTCGGCGAGCTCGACGTCGTTTCCCTTGCGGTCGACGTACTCGGCCAGAGCTTGGAACCGCTCACAACTGCGGGCTTCGATGAGGCCGGCTACCAGCAGGCGGTCGACGGCCCGCCCGGGCTCCTGCCGGCGGCAGAGGTCGTTCAGTTTGCGGCCGTACTGGCTGGGCTTCAGGCGGCGGAACCGCACGCCGCGACGGTCGAGCAGGTCGAGCACCATGTGAAAATGCTCGAGCTCCTCGCGGACGATCTCGGTCATCTCGCGGCAGAGCTCGCGGTCTTCGACGTAGTGGAAGATGAGGTTGAGCGCCGTGCCCGCGGCCTTTTTCTCGCAATGGGCGTGGTCGATGAGCACCTCGTCGAGATGGGCGTCGACCTGCGCGAGCCAACGGGCGTGCGTGGGGGCGTGGAGGTGGAGCATCGGAGGGAGGAGCCAGGGGTCAGGAGTCAGGGTTCAGCAAATGTGCGGTGATAGGTGCGGGCGGCGAAGCGGCAAATGGTTGTGGGGGCGAGGCGCTTGAGGCGCCAGAGCCAGCGGGCGCGGGCGCCCATGACGCAGTAGAGTTGACCGCGAGCCGAAGCGGCAAGGGCGGCGCGGGCGACGTCTTCGGCTGTGAATTTCGCAGCAGCAGAGCGGCGTTCGGCTTCGGCGCGGTGATTGTCGGTGGGAAACTCACCTCGCTCGAGGAGTCCCGACTCGAAGAATCCCGGGGCGACGACCGTTACGCCGACGCCGACTGGTTTCAACTCCGCGTACAACGACTCCGAGAGGGCGACGACTGCAGCCTTCGATGCGCTGTACGCGCCGAGCGAGGGCGTCGGCAGCAGGCCGAAGATCGATGCGACGTTGATGATGGCGGGGTGCGTGGCCATGTTCTTTGGTGATTCCACATGCCCACGCGGACGAGGGCATGGCACCCTCGCAGCTTGCCGCAGGAGCGGGCCGATGGCCTGGCAGCCGTTGAGGGCGCCGAAATAGTTGACTTCCATGAGGCGGCGCCATTGGTCGCCGTTCTTAACGAGCTCGTTGCTGGCGAGCGTTTCGCTTGCGGCGCAGACGCCGGCGTTGTTGATCAGCAGGGCAGGGCGGGGGAGGACTCCGCGGTCGGCATCGGCGGCAATTCGTTCGGCGAGCTGACGCCAGGCTTCGCGATCGGTGACGTCGAGGCGGACGAACTCGCCGCCGCTGGCGCCCGCCGCGTTTCGACGCTCCGCCATGAGGGCGACCGTCTCGCGGCCGGCGGCTTCGTCGATGTCGATCCCCACGACGTACCAACTCCGCGTCGCGGCGAGCTGCATGCAGTAGGCGCGGCCGAGGCCGCCGCCGGCGCCGGT
>JANOIK010000289.1:0-10024 GCA_031407585.1 Planctomycetota bacterium
GTGTCGATGAAATACTGCGGCCAGGGGCCGTTGCCGCTGCGCCAGCCGAAGTCACTACCGCTCACCACATGGCAGATGCGCGTCGGCCGATACCACGGCGTGCCGATGTCCCATTCCATGTCGGAATCGAACGTGAAGAGCTCGCCGTCGGCGTCGAACGCGATGTCGTAGGCGTTACGGAAGCCGGCGCTGAACAGTTCGAGGTTCTTGCCTTCGAGATCGGTGCGGGCGACCCACCCGCCCGGAGCGTAGATGTCGTTGGCGTGTCCCGAAGGATCGAAGATGCGCGGCAGCAACTGGTCTTCGCCCCAATGCTGCGGCACGCGCGAGCGCGTGAGCATCGGCAGCGCCGTCATATTCCCGCTCACTAGGTACAGCGACTTGCCGTCGGGCCCCAGCACTACGGCGTGCGGCCCATGCTCGCCCTCGCCCTGAAAGACGCGAAGCTGCTCTACGCGGTCGTATTGGTCGTCGGCGTTGGTATCCGTCAATCGGTACAAACCGGAACTGAACGCGCCAACGCGGCCATTCATCATCACGTACAAGGCCTCGCCGACTGCGAGCAGCCCCTGAGCTCGCCCAATGGCCACAGGAATGGACGCGACTTTTGTGGTTTTGGCATCCGCCCCGATGGCCGACGGCTCCGCACGGTACAGGCCGCCGTTCTGGTCCGAAGCGATCAGCCGCCCGCGACCGTCGACTGCCAAACACACCCACGAGCCCTGCTGGTCGAGCGGCACCGTATAGACGAGCTCGGCGCGAAAGCCGGTCGGCAGCTTAATTTCGCCGATCGCATCGGCCCGCGCCGTGGCTGCCGGCGAACAGAACCCAGCGACAATCGCACCCACCGAAATTAAGGCCGCCAGGGGCCTGCACGAGTTGCCACGCATAGGATTGGTTCAAGATGCTGGGAGGCTGTCGTAGAGAAGGCGAACCGCTTGCGAGCATTCGCCGCGGCGAGACTCCGATCTTATCGAACTTCAATGGCCTGCCCAAGTCGTGGGCCTCGTTTCTTGCGGAAGTCCATTGAACCCCGAACCGCTTCGCTTGGCGCCGAAATGTTCTAAGATTGAGGAATCTCCGGCTTGTACCGCTTCGTGCCCACACTATGCCGCTTGAACCCTCAAATCTTCGCCGCTCCTTACTCGTCGCGATCGTCATCGCGCTCGCGTTCGGCAGTTGGGCGGCGGCCGACTGGTACCGCGCGGAGGAACCCAAGGCGCTGCAGCAAGCAAAGTACGTCGGCCGCCAGAGCTGCATCGAGTGCCATCAAACGCAAGCCGCCGCGTTCAACGGGTCGGATCACGATCGGGCCATGGAACTCGCCAACGACTCGACGGTGCTGGGCGACTTTGACGACGCGGAGTTCGAACGCCTGGGCGAGAAGACCCGCTTCTTCCGCGACGGCGAGAAATTCATGGTCAACGCCGAGGGTCCCGACGGCGAGTACCACGACTACGAAATCTGGCGCACGTTCGGCATTCGCCCTTTGCAGCAGTACATGGTGAAGTTCCCCGATGGCCGCGTGCAGGTGCTGCGCGTGTCCTGGGACGTGAAGAAGAAAAAATGGTTCTACGTGGGGCCGCCCGATGCCGAGGACGAGCGGCTCGAGCCCACCGACCCGCTCCACTGGACGGGACTCGCCCAAAACTGGAACACCATGTGCGCCGAGTGCCACTCGACGGACTACCACAAGAATTTCAATCTCGAAAAGAACTCCTACCACTCGACGTTCAAGGAGATCGACGTCAGTTGCGAGGCGTGCCACGGGCCCGGGAGCTTGCACGTCGATCTGGCCCAGTCGCGGTCGCTGTTCTGGGATCGCAAGGTGGGCTACGGGCTCACCAACACGCTGAAAAACGCCTCGAACGCGCGGCAGATGGAAACGTGCGCGCCGTGCCACTCGCGGCGGTCGGTGATCCATGCGAACTATCGCGCCGGCGACCCCATGTACGACAACTTCGATCCGGTGCTGCTCTTCAGCGGGCTCTATCACGCCGACGGTCAGATCGAGGACGAAGTCTACGAGTTCGGGTCGTTCACGCAGAGCAAGATGTACCAGAAGGGTGTGCGCTGCAGCGATTGCCACGATCCGCATTCGCTCGAGCTGAAGTTTGAGGGCAACCGACTGTGCGCCCAGTGCCATCAGCCCGGCAAGTACGACGGAGCGGGGCATCATCACCATCCCGACGCGGCCGCGGGGGCGGCAGAAACGCAGTGCGTGTCGTGTCACATGCCGTCGAAAACCTATATGGGGATCGACGATCGGCGGGATCACAGCATTCGCGTCCCGCGCCCGGACCTCACGGTCGAGTTGCAGACGCCCAACGCGTGCAATCGCTGCCACACCAAGCCCACCGAAGACGCGACCTGGGCGGCCGAAAATGTGGTGAAGTGGTACGGTCCCAAGCGGCCCGACGATCCGCACTACGCGCACGCGCTCGCCGCGGGGCGGAAGGCGGCGCCTGAGGGCGAGCGACTCATTCGCGAGTTGCTGCGCCGCGACGCTGTGCCGAGCATCGTGCGAGCGACGGCGATCTCGCTGCTAGGCGGCTATCCGACCCCATCGAGCGAGCGACTCCGACGACAGGCGCTTGAAGATCCCGATCCCGCGGTTCGCGCGGCCGCCATTCACTCGCTGACGACCGACACGGGCGCTCGCCTCCTGCGGTTCACGGCGCCGCTCCTGCGCGACCCCGTTCTCTCCGTCCGAATCGCCGCCGCGTCGCGCCTCGTGGCGAACGCTCCGGATTTTGCCAACACGCCGTTTCAGAGCGAGCTAGACCGGGCGATCGAGGAATTTCGCGAGGGGCAGTCCTTGCATTACGACCGTGCCGACTCGCACATGAGCTTGGGGAGTCTTAGCGAGCAGCTGAAGGACATCCCCGCGGCGATTAATTCATTCCGCGAGGCGATTCGCGTCGAGCCGTATCGGTCGGGTCCGCGGCGCGAGCTGGCGCGCCTGCTTGAGCAAGTCGCGAACGACCCCACGCTGGCTGAGGTGCGCGAGGCAATACGCCCCGACCCGCAGGAGATCGAGCGACTGCGACGCGAGGAAGCCGATTTACTCGCGCGCGACGCCAAGCTCCTGCCGGGCAATCCGACGCCGCTTTACGATCGCGCCATGCTGCTGTATTTGCTGGGCGATCTCGATACAGCGCGCGAATCACTGGAAGCAGCCTGCCGCGTGTCGGCGGATTACTACGCGGCGTGGATGGCACTGGCGCTCATTTGCGAGAAGCAAGAACGCTGGGACGACGCGCGCCGTGCGATCCTGAAGATGCGGGATTTGCAACCCGAGGCCGCCGATTGGCAAGGCGTGGGGCGGAGGATCATCGACACGATGCGCGCGCAGCAGGCCGAGCAGGCCGCGAACGCTCCGCATAGTGAGTCGCTGTCGCCGGAGGAAGCCACCGACCCGGCGACGCCCGATGGTCAGCCGTAGCGTCGGGCCGTAGAGTAGGGCCGTAGAGAAGGGTGTCGCCGCGACGCCAGGCCCGCGCACAGCTCCGCCATGACCTCACGCCAACAGGATCTTTTCGACGCCGCGCCCGAGGCCTGGGAACTCGACGCGGTCACCCTGCGGCCGGTCGCGTCGATCGTGCTGGCGACGGGCCCGGAGGGTCCGTTCGACTATGAGATCCCCGAAGCGCTCTCCGATCCGAGCCATCCCGCAGCACTCGTTGAGCCTGGCCGCCGTGTGCGCGTGCCGTTTGGGCGCGGCGATCGGACGGTCGTCGGTTACTGCGTGGACGCGGGAACGAAGCCGGCCGGCCAGCGGCGGCTGAAATCCGTAGCCGGCGTCGTCGATGCCCGCCGCTTGTTCTCCCCCGCCATGCTTCGGCTCACGCGCTGGATGGCCGACTACTACTTGTGCTCTTGGGGCCAGGTCCTGGAAGCCGTCGCCCCGGCCGCGGTTCGGCGGCTGGCCGGCACCCGCGAGGTGAAGCTGCTCAGCCTCGCCGAAGGCGTGGCGGCTCGCATGGGAGAGCTGAAGCTGCGCTCGCCGCAGCAGCGGAAGGCGCTCGAAACGCTCGCCGCGAGCGAGCGACCGCTCACCGCTGCTGAGTTGGCAGAGGCCGCTGGGTGCACGACCGCGCCGATTCAATCGCTCGTGAAAGCCGGCTTGATCGAGGCCGTCAAGACGCGCATTTCCTCCGGCTCCCTCCCCTCGGCGGGGAGAGCTTCGGAGGGGGGCGCCAAAGTACACGGCGAAGACCAAAAACCGGAGCTCAACCCCCACCAGCGCTCTGCCCTCGCCTCGATCATCACGGCCCTCGATTCCCAACAGTCCCGCGGCATCCTGCTGCACGGCGTCACCGGCAGCGGCAAGACCGAAGTCTATCTGCAGGCCATCGAGCACGTCGCAAGTTTCGGCCGGCAGGCCATCGTACTCGTGCCGGAAATCAGCCTCACGCCGCAGACGGTGCGACGCTTCGCGGCCCGCTTCCCGCGCGTCGCCGTGCTGCACAGCCACATGACCGACGTCGAGCGGCATCATCATTGGCAGACGATCGCCCGCGGCGACGTGCAGGTGATCGTCGGCGCCCGCAGCGCGGCGTTCGCCCCCACGCCGCATTTAGGGCTCATCGTAATCGACGAGGAGCACGAGACGACCTTCAAGCAGGACTCGGCGCCGCGCTATCACGCCCGCGACGTTGCCTGGCAGCGGGCCCTGGCCGAAAACGTGCCGCTGGTGCTCGGCAGCGCGACGCCGTCGCTCGAATCGTGGCAGCGCACCGTCACCGGCGAATTTCAATGCCTGTCGCTCCCCACGCGGGTGCTCGACCTGCCGATGCCGCAGGTGATGACCGTGGACCTCCGCGACCCGGGACAGACTCGCTTCAGCCGCGGCGCCATCAGCCGGCCCATGCACCAAGCCATGACGGCCGCGCTTCGCGACGGCGGCCAGGTGATTCTGCTGCTCAACCGCCGCGGCTTCGCCACGCACATCCAGTGCCCGGCATGCGGCTTCGTGCTCAAGTGCGAGCACTGCGACTTGGCGCTGACCTACCACCGCCAACACAACACGGCGCTGTGCCACTACTGCGACCACGAGGAATCGCCACCCACAGTGTGCCCCGACTGCAAGTCGCCCGCGATTCGCTACGGCGGGCTCGGCACGCAAAAGCTGGAGATGGAGGTGCGCTCGCGGTTCCCTGACTACACAAGCGCCCGCATGGACGTGGACTCGATGCGAGCGCGCGGCAGCCACGACAACGTGCTGAGCGCATTCCAACGCGGCGAGATTCGCATCCTGCTCGGCACGCAGATGATCGCCAAGGGGCTCGACTTTCCCAACGTCACGCTCGTGGGCGTCGTCAACGCCGACACGGCCCTACACTTGCCCGACTTCCGCGCGTCGGAGCGCACGTTCCAGCTCATCGCGCAGGTCGCCGGTCGCACGGGCCGCGGACGCCAGGGCGGGCGCGTGCTGGTGCAGACGCTCAATCCCGACCACCCAGCCATCGCCGCGGCGGTGCGGCACGATTACGAGCAATTCGCCAACCACGAACTCGCCCTGAGGCGCGCCGGCGGTTATCCGCCCTACTCAACGATGGTGCGCGTCGTCCTCCGCGGTCCCCAGGAGGCGACCGTCCGCGAAACGGCCGCACACCTCGGCGAACGGCTCCGCACAGCCGCGGCGGGCGAAGCGACGATCCGCGTTCTGGGCCCCGGCGCCGCCCCCATCGCCCGCCTCCGCGGCGAGCACCGATTTCAGCTCCAACTGCAAGCCCCCGAAATCGCCCAACTGCAAGCACTCGTCCGCGAAGCCACGAAGAGCTTCGACCCGCCCGCCGAAGTGCGCTGGACCGTCGACGTCGACCCGTGGGATATGCAGTGAAGGAAGGCTTGAGGCGCTAGGCATTAGGCGCTAGGGACGGAAGACGACTTGGCTCAACCACGTTGAGACCTGCCCTGCACTTGGTCCCAGCGGCAAATCCTTCTTACAATACAAGCTGTGGCCGCGGTCAATCCTCCGAACCTAGCGCCTAAAACCTAGAGACTAGCGCCTTCCCTTGAGCTACACAACCTTCAAGCGCGTTCTCGGCGAAACTAACCTCGAGCGGAAATGCCGCCGGTTGTTTGGCGTGTGCATGCTGCTGCTCATCACAGGCAGCTTTTATCTCTACAGCCAGAAGAACGAAGAGATCGTCGTGCAGCAAACCCACTTCCTAGGGGAGCAGGTCGTCATTTCTGCGCTCATGGAAGCGCACATGAGGAAGCAGGAAAGTGAATTGGCCCTGCGCCCCGTGGACGAGATGATCGCCGATCTGCTAAAGAGGCGGCGCTACCGCTGGGAGGCGCTCTATCCAACGAACGACTCGGAAATCGACAATCGCCGCGATCCATTCGAACAGAACCTGGTCGGAAAGTGGGCCGGGATGGGCGAGACGCTTAAATCCAACGCGGATATCGAGACGCTCGAACGTGACGACAAGCAATGGGCCCAGCGGCCGATCGCCCAGGACGTCCCAACGCCCGGAGCGAATCCCGAAGAATTCGAGTCCACCGCGTGGTCGCAGTATTATGAACCCGTGTTCGCCAGAGACGATAAGTGCGTTTGGTGCCACAGCCGTCCTGGCACCAAGAACTACCGCGAGGACATGAAAGTCGGCGACCTCGTCGCGGTGATGCGAATCGAAATGGATGCACAGGATACCAAGGAAGCTCAAGCCCAAAACCGTGCATGGCTCATTACGCTCGGCATCGTCACCGTCTTTCTCGCGATGGCCGCGCTCTACGTCATCGTGCGATACGTCATCGTCAAACCGCTCGCTCACCTGCGCGACGTGAGCGACGCGGTGCGCCGCGGCGACGTCGAGCAGCGGGCCGTCCTCCACACGGGCGACGAGTTTGAAGAGCTGGGCGCCGCGTTCAATCGCATGCTCCGCCAACTTCTTCGCCAGCAGGACGAGCTCCGCACCGTCAACGGCGAACTCGATACGAAGATCGACGAGCTCGCCCAGATGAACATGCGGCTGTTCGAATCCAACAAGGTGAAGGGCGACTTCCTGGCCACCGTGAGCCACGAGCTCCGCACGCCGCTCAACAGCATCCTCGGCTTCAGCGATCTGCTCACGAACGTCAAAGCGCTCGACGAGAAGCAGCGGCGGTTCGCCAGCAACATCGAGCGCTCGGGCCGGCAGTTGCTCGACATGATCAACGACATGCTCGACCTCGCGAAAATGGAAAGCGGCCGCATGGAAGTGCGGCCCGCCGAGTTCGACGTCGGCGCCGTGGTGCTCACGCAGTGCGATTTGGTACGGCCGCTCGCCGAGAAGAAGCACATCGAGCTCGACTGCGAGATCGCGCCCGACTTGCCGCCGATCCTGCAGGACCGCGGCAAGATCGAGCAGATTCTCAACAACCTACTGTCGAACGCCGTGAAGTTCACGCCCGACGGCGGCCGCATCCACGTGACGGCCCACCAGGACCGCCGCGGCGACCTGCGGCTGATGGTCGCCGACACGGGCGTGGGCATCAGCGAGTCGGAACAGGTCGCCGTGTTTGAAAAATTCCGCCAAGGCGCCAGCGCCCTCGCAGGCGGCGATGCGCTCAAACGCGAATACTCCGGCAGCGGCCTGGGCTTGTCAATCGTCCGCGAGCTGTGCCGCCTGCTGGGCGGCGACGTAACGCTCGAGAGCGAACTGGGCCGGGGCAGCGAGTTTACGGTGATCCTGCCGTGGAACCTCTCTGAAAACAGGGACGAGCCCAGCGGCGACGCGATCATCACCGACGAAGCGCGCCTCCTGACCGCCGCGGCCCGCCCCGATCCCGGCGCCGACATCTAACCCCTCCTCCCGTAGGGTGGGTGTCCGCACCCACCATCAGCGATGCCCCCGACCTCTCCCGAAGTCTTGCTCTACACCGACGGCGCCTGCAGCGGCAATCCGGGCCCCGGCGGTTGGGCGTTTATTCTCAAGCATCCCGCCACGGGCAAGATCATGGTGAAGTCCGACGGCGAACGCGAGACCACCAACAATCGCATGGAACTGATGGCCGCCATCGAGGGCCTCAGCTCCTTGAATCGCCCTGCGCGCGTCGAGCTCTTCACCGACAGCGTCTACGTGGGCAAAGGCCTCAGCGAGTACATGTCCAAATGGAAAGCCAACGGCTGGCGCCGCAAGGAGGGCACGAAGTTCGTCGAGCTGAAGAACGAAGATCTCTGGCGCCGACTCGACGAACTGGTGGCTAAGCACCAAGTGAAATACACGCGCGTCGCCGGCCACAGCGGCCACCCTGAAAACGACCGCGTCGACGAACTTGCCGTCGCGGCGTATCAGAAATATCTTCGCTAAACCGAAATTAGCCGCGGATGAACGCGGATTCGACGGATGGACGCGGATTGATAAGAAGGAATCAAACCTCGATCCGCGAGAATCCGTTTAATCCGCGTTCATCCGCGGCCAATTCCCCTCCTAAGAACCAGCGACGCCCTCCGTGTAGAATGCCCGCATGGAGCCTGCCGCCCTTCCCGACGCCGCCGAAGCCAAGCGCCGCCTTGCCACGCCCGTGGAGTTCGTCCGCGGCGTCGGCCCTTCGCGCGCCGAGCTGCTCGAGCGGCTCGAACTGCGAACCGCCGCTCACCTTCTCTTCAACTTCCCCCGCGACTACCAGGATCTTTCCGACGAGCGCAAGATCGCCGAGCTCGAGGAAGACCGCATGCTAAGCGTCCGTGGCGTGGTGAAGGAAATCGGCGCCTCGTCGAGTGGATTCGGAAGAGCGCGTGTCGCGATTCTCATCGCCGACGGCACGGGCTTTCTGCGGGCGACGTGGTTCAACCAGCCGTTCATGCACAAGCGATTCCGCGAGGGGCAGCACGTGTTGCTCACGGAAAAGCCCAAGATGCGCGGCCTGATGTGGGAGATGTCGCACCCGCAGGTGACGGTCCTCGCCGACGAGGAGGCGCAGCTCGACGCCAAGCTGCTGCCGGTGTACTCGCTCACCGAGGGATTGCCGCAGTACCAAATGCGGAAGATCACGGCCGCCGCCGTCGAGGATTTTGCCGCGCTGCTCGACGAAGTGTTTCCTCCAGCGCTCCTCGCCAAATACAAGCTCATGCCACTGGTCGACGCGGTGCGGGCGATCCATCGACCGGTCGATCGCGAGGAGTTGGAGCGAGCCACGCGCCGGTTCGTGTTCCAGGAGCTCTTCATCCTGCAGCTCGCACTCTCGATCCGCCGCAGCGAACAGCGCAGCCTCAAGGCGTTCGAACTGCCGACGACGGCGAAGATCGACGCTCGCATTCGCCGGCTCATGCCGTTCGAGTTGACGCCGAGCCAAGAGGCGGCGATCGCCGAGATCACCGCGGACATGGCCTGCGACCGCCCGATGAACCGCATGCTGCAGGGCGACGTCGGCAGCGGCAAGACCATCGTCGCGCTCTACGCCATGCTCGCGGCCGTCGCCCACGGCAAGCAAGCCGTGCTCATGGCGCCCACAGAAATCCTCGCCCGACAACATGCCGACACGCTCGCCAGCCTGCTCGAAGCCAGCCGCGTGAAATGGGCCCTCCTCACCGGCAGCCTCACAAAATCCGAACGGGCGAGCCTGCTTCAGCAGGCGGGCGCGGGCGAGCTCAACGTAGTCCTAGGCACCCACGCCGTGGTCCAAGAAGACGTCCACTTCAAAGACCTCGCCCTGGTCGTCGTCGACGAACAACACAAATTCGGCGTCCGCCAGCGCGCCGCCCTCCGCTCCGGCGACACCGCCCCGCACTACCTAGTGATGACCGCCACCCCCATCCCCCGCACGCTCGGCATGACGCTGTTCGGCGACCTCGACTTCTCGACGCTCCGCGAGCTTCCCTCCGGCCGCCAGCCCGTGAACACCTACCTCATCGAGCCCGACCAGGAGCCGCGGTGGTGGAACTTCGTCCGCGATCGGCTCCGCGAGGGAATCGCAGGGTTCTGCCTTCCTGATCATGATGATCCTGGGTGGTGGTATACTTCCACCAATACAGGGTAAACTCGCGGATATCATCGGTATCCACCAATCCTATATCCTGGCTGCTGTTTGT
>JANOIK010000316.1:0-2010 GCA_031407585.1 Planctomycetota bacterium
CGTCGAGTTATGCCTGGATGTCGGGTATTTCCGCCACGGTTACGTAGGAACAAATGGTGAACGAATCGCCCAGGATCATTGCTTTCGCCACCTTCGGAACACGGTGGCACGGGACAACATTCAGGCGAAGCAATCCCTCAAGCGATTTGTGGTATTCGTGGATAAGCGGCTTGGGGCCGCTTGCGAGCAAACCGTTTCCTTTTTGCAACTGAGCTAAGGTTGCATTCAAGTATTGAGACAACGGTCTCCAATCTTGGAATATCGATTGATGGGATTCATAAAGTCTCGCGATTACCTCGCCGGCGGAATCTGGGGCCGAAGCATAATAAAGATCGAGCCACGGCGAAGTATGATCCCAGATCAGTGGGTGAGAGCCCGTAAGTTCGAGGGCGCCACACCATCCCATTTCGGGACGAACCTCAACAACATCGTGTGCTCGGATCTCAAATGTCCGCTGGCGTCCGGTTTCGATCCAACAATCCATTCGGACGATAAAGACAACGACTGTCTCAGCATGGCGAATTTCGAGAATGTATGCTTCGGAGTCGTCGTCGAGGCGTTGACTTAGCTCTTCGATATCCATGGAGCGTCGGCCGCAGTGTCATCGTGGTGTGCCAGACAACGTCAATTTCGAATGTGATGCGGCAAATACTCCTAGCAGGCCCTCTAATTCGGCCTTAGTTCGCCTTTCCGTCACGGCGATCAGCAAACAGTCGCTAAGCTCCGGATACCACCTTCCCAGCGGCAGCCCAGCGAGGTAACCGGCGTCGAGGGCTGCTTTCAACAGCCCTGCGACGTCGTTCTCCGCGTCACGGATCACGAACTCCTTGAACGTCGGCGCCTCGAACGCCATCGAAAAACGTTCGTGCTCGCAAAGCTTCTCGGCCAGGTAGTGCGACTTCTGCAGGCACAGCTCCGCAGTCTCGCGCAAGCCCTGCGGGCCGAGCTGGGCGAGATACACGCTCGCGCGCACGGCGAACAGCGCCTGATTGGTGCACACGTTGCTCGTGGCTTTCTCGCGGCGGATGTGCTGCTCGCGCGTCTGCAGCGTGAGAACGAAGCATCGCTTGCCGCGACGGTCCTTCGTCTCGCCCACGATGCGGCCAGGGATGCGCCGCACGAGCGACTGGTCGCACGCCATGATCCCAAGATAGGGCCCCCCGAACGACATGGGCGTGCCAAGGGTGTGCCCCTCGGCCACCGCGATGCTCGCCCCGTAGCCGCCGGGGTTCTTCAGGACGCCGAGGCTGATCGGATCGAACACCGAGATGACCAGCGCCCCCGCGGCCTTGGCGATCGCCGCGATGGCGTCGGCATCCTCGACGCACCCAAAAAAGTTCGGCTGCTGCAGCACGACCGCGGCCGTGTTGGCGTCGACCTCGGCGGCGAGCGCATCCGCGTCGATCACGCCGGCCGGGCACTTGAGCGTCACGACCTCGGCGTCGAGATTCTCCAGATACGTGGCGATCGTCTGCCGATACTCGGGATGCAGGCTCGACGGCACTACGATCTTCGTGCGAGTGCCGCCCGCGTGCAGAGCCATCAGCACGGCCTCGGCCGCGGCGCTGGCGCCGTCGTACAAGCTCGAGTTGGCGACCGCCATGCCAGTGAGCCGCGCGATGAGCGACTGGTACTCGAACATCGCCTGCAGATTGCCCTGGCTCGCCTCGGCCTGGTACGGCGTGTAAGACGTGTAGAACTCGCTCCGCGTGCCGATGACGTCGCACACCGCGGGGACGAAGTGGTCGTAGCTCCCCCCACCAAGAAAGCACACCTTCTGCCCCGCGTGCTGGTTGCCCGCCGCAAGCTGCCGCAGATGCTGGTCGAGCTCCATCTCCGACAGCGCCGGCGGCAGATCGAGCGCCCGGCCGAGCTTGAGATCGTCGGGAATCGGATCGAACAGCTCGTCGATGCTCGCAGCGCCGATCGCGTCGAGCATCTCACGCTGATCGTCGTCGGTGTTGTAAAGATATGGCATGACTTAATGACGAAACCAGAATGACGAATGAC
>JANOIK010000333.1:0-28199 GCA_031407585.1 Planctomycetota bacterium
GAACGCACACCTGCACGGCGCCGAACTCCGCGACGCGGCCCGTCCACCGCAGCAGCCACGCCCGCCGCGCGCCGATGGTGCAAGGCGGCAGAAGACTAGCGCCGCCGGCAAGCGCGTCCGATCCGCCGGACTCCGGCGCAAGCATTCCCAGCTCGGCATGAATTAAGACAGGTGCGTCGCTCACGTTAAGTGCGTCGGCCATCAGAATCGAGCAAAGTCAAACGCCAGGAATCTCGTTCTAGCCAACATATTCGGGCGACTACGATTTCTGCCGCGTCATGATGCAATTGAACTCGATTACTCGCCTTTGCTTATCGCGAGATACCGGCAACATGGCGACAAGTTCGAATCCAAGGCCTTCGAGGCGGGCTAGCGACTCGAGATACCGAGGCGCGCCGTCGTAGATCGGTCGGACGCTCACCTCAGAAATCACGGCCGATACGCGTGTGAGCGTCTTCTCCGCCCCGTCGAGAACCGCGTTATCGAATCCTTGCGTATCCATTTTGAGCAAGATCGCGTCGCCGGAACTCCCCGTCTCCGCGAGACAGTCATCGAGCACGTCGTCCAACCGCTTCACGGGCGCCTCGACGACGCCGGTGACATGACTGCCGTCGCGGAACAACTCTCGTCCGACCTGCGAAGGATTCAGGAACGACGTAAAATCGTCCGACTTCATGACGTTGAGCTGCAGCGTTTCCTCCGCGCGGCCAAGGGCGTGGCCTCGCACATGCCACTGACTGTCCGGAGACGCCTTCTTGGACAGTCGGTTGTAAGCCGCCGGATTGGGTTCGAAGGAAACGATCGCCCCGCGATAGCCGCACGCGCGTGCCTGGCTGCCAAACTGTCCGACATTGGCCCCTACGTCGAGCAGCAAATCGAACTTCGTGCACGCGAAGAGTGAAACCAAATTGGCATCCAAACACTCGCAGGACTTTGGGAAACGATGAAGATCCCAACCCGCGGATCGCAAGAGTGTTTTCAGAAGTCGGTTCATTTTATATGTCTGCGACGCGGGCGAGCTCGCCCGAGCGAATCGCCTGCCACCAGGCTTCGTTGTCCGAGTACCACGCCACCGTGCGCCGCAGGCCGACGACAAACTCCATCTCCGGCTGCCACGCGAGCTCCTCGCGAATTCGCGTGGCGTCGATCGCGTACCGAAAGTCGTGACCGGGCCGGTCAGCAACGAACTGAATCTGCTCCGCGTACGACTGGCCGCCGGACCGGGGGCGCAAGTCGTCGAGCAGTGCGCAGATCATCCGTACCAGATCGATGTTGCGAAGCTCATTGCTCGCGCCGATGTTGTAGGTCGCGCCCACGGCTCCGCGCGTCGCCGCGGCCCACAGAGCGCGGCAATGGTCGTCCACAAAAATCCAATCGCGTACGTTGTCGCCCTGCCCGTAGATGGGGATCGTCTCGCCGCGAATGGCGTGAACGATTGTCGCGGGAATCAGTTTCTCCGGGAACTGGAACGGCCCATAGTTATTCGAGCAGTTGGTCACGATCACCGGCAGACCGTAAGTGTGCCGCCACGCTCGTGCCAGGTGGTCGCTCGCCGCCTTGGTTGCGGCGTAGGGCGAGTGAGGGTCGTAGGCCGTCGTCTCGCAGAACTCGCCTTCGTCGCCGAGTGCTCCGTAAACTTCGTCGGTCGAGGCGTGCAGCACGCGAAACCGCGCGGCCGCCTCGGGATCGATCCGTTGCCAATAGCGGAGGCACTCTTGGAGCAGATGGAACGTAGCGACGATGTTGCTTTCAAGAAACGCTCTCGGTGCGTCGATCGAGCGATCCACGTGCGTCTCCGCGGCGAGGTGGATCACCGTCTGCGGTTGAAACTCCGCGAGAGCGGTTTCCACCGCCTTGGCATCGCACACGTCGACGCGGCGAAACCCGTAGCGGGGGTTCTCGACAAGGTCCGCCAGCGAAGCCAGGTTGCCGGCGTAGCTGAGCTTGTCGAGGTTGAGGACCGTCTCGCCTCGACCCACGAGCATGCGCACCAGGTGCGACCCGATGAATCCCGCGCCGCCAGTGACGAGAACGTTCAAGAGTTATTTACGGTAAGTCGTCGGCCGCATCGTCAGTCCGCGATCACGAGGTCGGCCGGAATCTCGACGGTCGCGCCCACGCCCAGGGTTGTGATGCCGAGCCACAGTTTGCGATTGGGCAGTGCCTCGATGACGACGCCCCGCACGTTCTTCATCGGCCCGGCGACCACTCGCACGCGAGCGCCCTTGACCAGGCGCGGATGCAGCTCGACGCTCCCCGGGTCGATGCGCAACACCGTTTCGAGCGACGCCAGCTCCTCGCAAAACTGCGTCTGCTCCGCGGCGCCGACTTCGACGAACTTGACCACGCGTTGCGTCCGCAGCGCCGCCAGCCGCTCGCGCTCGCCGGCAGCCATGAACAAGTACGAGGCGAACAGCGGGTACATATTCCGCCGCCGCCGGCCGCCGGAGGACGTTTCCCGAAGCACCATCGGAAGGAAGTACGAGGCGCCAAGCTTCCGCAGTTCCCACGCGAGCGCCTTCTCCTGCCGCGGCTTGCAATACGCCGCCGTCCACGGCAGGGCCCAGTCGCTCGCGTCCAGCCGGTCCGCCCCCGCGGCGGCCGAAAACGCAATCGGCGGATTGGCATTGAGTCCCAACATCGATCGGGCGCATCTCCAAGCTATTCAAATCAAATCAATCGCGTTCAACGCCGTCCGCGCAGACTCCGTCCCCGTCGGTGCACCGGGCCGATCGACAAATCGACGCGGAACATCGTTGTGATGCATTGTCAGCTTCACATCCGCGTCCCGAGCGTTTTGCTCTGGGAAGACGGACGACTGAAACCACTCCATCGGAAGGCGACGGTCTCGCGCTTCCATCGATCGGACTCGAATTCGGAAATCAGAATCCTGTTTGGCAGGCGCCGACGCTGCGAGGCGTCAACTCTTTCGGTGGGATTCTCACGGGCGGGCTGCCAGCAGCGATCCGGCGATCCCGGCGACTCCCGACAGAGCGAAATTTCATCTTACTGTCGACTTCCCAATCATCCAGTCACAAGCCGTGAAAGTACCGGAAAAAGTCACCGTTGCCGTTATAATCGTTAATGTCGCTCGGTAATTCCACCGCTGCGACTTTGCCGGACGTTTGTTCCTTTCCTCGATCCTAGATAAACTGCGTGTACGCCATCATCGCCCGCGCTTGCGCTGCGGCCACACACATCCCGCCTATTTTCGATAGCGCTTGCAGCGGCCCACGCCGCGAATTCGCCCGCCCATTAGCCCGCGCCGGTCACTGGCATGTCGCTCGTTGAAGTCAATCCGTTTCCCCTCGCTGACGCGTCGCACGACGGCCGCGTCGTCGACCTCGGGTCCCGCCGCGAGATCAACTTGCTCGCCATCGCGTGGCGCGGCCGGTGGCTCGTTCTGCTGCTGGCCATTGTGGGCGGCGGCGCGGGATGGGTGCTGTTTCAGCGCGCCACGCCCCGTTACACGAGCGCCTCCCGCATCTTTGTCGAGCGCAACGCCCCGCGCATTCTCGAGGAGCAGTTCGCGCAGGCACAATCCACCAGCTACCTGCACACGCAAGCCGAGTTAATTCGCTCGCCGACGGTGCTGGCGATCGTCGCCGAAATGCCGGAGAACGCCAATCTAGAGTCGTTTCAGGACGTCGACAGTCGCGTCGGATTTCTGCGAAGCGTCATAGAAGTGGGCGTGGGCGCCAAGGACGAGATCATCACGATCTTGTGCGAGCTGCCGAATAAAGAAGACGCGGCGCAACTCGTCAACTCCGTGCGCGAGGCGTACATCTCGCAGTACGCCGAGAGCCGCCGCACCAGCGCCGCCGAAGTGCTCATGATCCTACGGGACGAAAAGGTCATTCGCGACAAAGCGCTCGACGACGCCCGCGCCGCGCTAGGCGAGTTCACACGGCAACATCCCGAGCTGTCGGTGAAGGTCGCCGAAGGCAACGTCATTACCTTGCGCTTCGCGGCGTTGTCCGCTGAACTGAATACGACCGAGATCGACCTCCTGCAGGCGAAGGCGCTCTTTAACCGTGTCAAGAAGATGTATGACTCTCCGACCCAGCGGCCGTTTCTGCTCGAAATGGCGGCCGGGACGCAGGCGGCGCTGCGCGACATCGACCTCGAACGGCAGATCAAGCAGCTCGACCAATCGCTGGTGAGCGAGCGCGCCCGTTGGGGCGACGGCCACCCGCGCGTCCGCTTGCTGGCCGAGTCGCTCGTCGAGTTGCGCAAGGAACTCAAGACAAAGCAGGCCTCCATCATCGAAGGCTACGTCGAAGGTCTCAAGCAGAGTTACGAGTTGCTTGACCACAAGCGCAGCGAGCTGCAGGCCGCTTACGACCGTCAATTCGAAGCCGCGACGCGGGTCAGCTCGCTGATCGGACAGCTTGGGTCGCTGCAGGAAACCTACCGCCGCGCCGAAAATGGCTGCGACATCGTGGACGAGCGCATCAAGGAAGTGAACCTGTCCGAAAAAGCAGGCGCCATGCAGGTGAACATCGTCGACACCGCCGGCGTCGCCGAGAAGCCCACCTATCCGCAACGCGGTCGCTTCCTCGCGATCGGCATCATTGCCGGCGCCCTCAGCGGCTTCGGCCTGGCATGGCTCCGCGATCTGCTCGACCATCGCCTGCGGTCGGTCGACGAAGTCGCCGAGGTGTTGCAGCTCCCCGTGCTCGGCGTGCTGCCCCACATCGGCGCTCAGCGCGACAACAGCCACGTCGGCCGGCTCACCGCTCATGCGCCGCGATCGTCCATTGCCGAGGCGATTCGTACGTTGCGCACCGCGTTGCACTTCGGCCTCGGCGGCCACGAGGCTAAGACGCTCGCCGTTACGTCTCCCTCGCCCGGCGACGGCAAGAGCACGGTCGCGAGCAATCTGGCCATTGCGATGGCGCAGGCCGACCAGAAGGTGCTGCTGATCGACGCCGATATGCGCAAGCCCACGCAACATCTCATTTTCGAGGTTACTCCGACGATCGGGCTGGCGTCGATCCTGGCCGATCGCCGGCCCGCCGCGAGTGCTATCGTACCCTCGGGCGTGCCGTCGCTGGATTTGCTCCCGTGCGGGCCGCTGCCATCGAATCCGGTGGAGCTACTGAACAACGGATTCTTCGCCGAGTTGCTCGAAGAGCTAAAGCTGCAATACGACAAGATTGTCATTGATTCGCCGCCGGTGATGCCAGTGGCGGACGCTCGCGTCATCGCGGCTGTCAGCGATTCCACCCTCTTGGTGCTCCGCGCGGAGCGCTCCGCGCGGCGGCTCAGCCTCGGCGCCCGCAACGAGCTGTGGCGGGTACGCGCCAAACGCCTCGGCGTCGTCGTCAACGGCGTGCCGCTGCGCAAGCAGCAGTCCTACGGATACGGGTACGGCTACGGTTATGGCCAGTACGGCGATGGGCCGGACGATGACGCCAAAGCGCTGCCGTCGTCGCGGCGGAAGAAGAGCCGTGCACTACCTGCCCCGCAACCCACCTCTACTGCCGTGGGCGACGAGACCTAGCTCGCCATGTCTGCGCCGCTCACCTGGTCGCCGTCGCAACTCGAGCGGCTTCGCGTCGGCCGCGTCGACCGCGCGGTCGACGTTCACTGCCACTGCCTACCGGGCATCGACGACGGCCCGCCGACGCTCGATGCCGCGCTCGACCTGTGCGACGCGCTCGTCGACGACGGCGTCACTACAGTCATCGCCACGCCGCACCAGCTGGGCGCCTACGACGGCGTGAACACGGCGGCGGTGATTCGCGAGGCCGTCGCCAATCTCAACCGCGAGCTGGCCGAAGCGGAAATTCCGCTCGAAGTGCTGCCCGGCGCCGACGTGCGCGTCGACGAGCGCTTGGCGCGCCTGTTCGAGGACGACCGCATCCTCACGATCGCGGATCGGCGGCGCCACTTGCTCCTCGAGCTGCCGCATGAGTTGTTTGTCGACCCGCTGCCGTCGATCGCCGCGCTGTCCGAGCGCGGGGTGCAGGCGATCATAACGCACCCCGAGCGACACCGGTACCTGCTCAACGCACCCGAGCACGCGTCCGCTTGGGTCGCCGCCGGCGCTGCGCTGCAGGTGACCGCCGGCAGCCTGCTGGGCGATTTCGGCCCGCGCGCCAATCAAGAAGCCTGGCGACTGGTGCATGCCGGCTTGGTAAGCTTGGTGGCGACCGACGCGCACGATTGCGAGCGCCGGCCGCCGCGGCTCACCGACGCACTTGCCGTGCTGGAGAACGAGCTGGGCGCCGACGCGGCTCGCACGCTGTGCCTCGAAAACCCTTGGCGCGTCCTGCAAGGCGAATCGCTTACCCCCTGCACGGTCGATTGACTCGATGTCTTCAGCACCGCTACTTCCTGCCGAGGCCTTGTTCGTCGCGCGAAATCGTTGGGATGGCGTCGTCGAACTGCTGCTCGGCGTGCTGCTGGTCTTCATGCCGCTGGCGTTCGGGGCCGTCGACGCTTGGAGCGAGATGATCGCCCTCGGCCTGGCCGCGGCGCTGACGCTCGTCGTGACGATTCGCGTCGCGGCGGATCGTTCGTTCTCGCTCAGTTGGACCTGGGCCTATGCGCCGCTGGCGCTTTTTGTCGGCCTCATTCTCCTGCAGCTCGCGCCGCTGCCGCACAAGTGGACCGCCGCCCTGTCGCCGGCGTCCGTCGCGACGCGCGACGAGCTGCTCGACGACGAGTTCACGCCGATAGCCTCAGCCGGCCTTGTACCCGTGACTATGTATCCGCTTGCCACGACGCACATGCTGCGCGTCGTGCTGATTGGCGTGGCCGTGTTCTTCACGGTCGTCAGCGCGTTTCCCACGCCCCAGCATCTCAAGCGGCTGCTGCTGATCGTGTTCGCCATCGGTTGCGCGGAGGGAACCGTCGCACTGCTGCAGATCGTCACCGGCGCCGACCAGCTCTACTGGACCATGGACGCGGGCTCGGCGCGGCTCACCTCGGGCAGCTTCATCAACTATAGCCACTTCGCGCAGTTCATGAACCTGTCGATCGGCGCTGGCCTGTCGCTCGTGCTGGTGAAGCTGCACGAGGACTCGCAGCCCGCGGAACTTTCCGCGGGCTATGTCCGCCCGGACGGTTTCCGTTCGCCGCGGCTCGAACTGGGCGGCGTCAGCCTGGGAGACCATGGCGCCTTGTTCGTCGGAATCATCCTCTCGGCCGTCGCCATCCTGGCATCGCTTAGCCGCAACGGCGCCATTTCGCTCGGCGTCGCCGGGCTTGTCGTCGGCACGTCGCTGTTCGCCCGCGGCACGCTGAGCGGTCGCGGCTGGGTTCTCGCGGCGCTGCCCTTGGGCGCGCTCGCCGTGCTGCTCCTGTTCGGGTTCGACGTCGTGTACGAGCGGATGGCCACGCTTCAGGACCGTGAGCAACTTGCCAGCCGCTGGGAACTGACCCGAGGCGTGCTGCGTGCCTGGCAAGCGTATCCCTGGCTCGGCGCCGGCCTGGGAACGCACGAGTTCGTGTTCCCCATGTACGACACCGCGGTGTCCGGCACAATCGCCGGGCACGCCGACAACGACTACGCGCAGCTTCTGGAGGAAACCGGCGTCGTGGGCGCCGCCGCGGTCGCTGCCTTTCTTGCGATCATCGTCGGTGCGCTCATCGCACTTTGCCGACGCGGCGCGACGCCGCTTTCGACCGCCGCGTTCGGCCTCGTCTTCGGCCTCGTTGCCGTCGCCATTCACAGCGCCAGCGACTTTGGACAGCACATCCCCGCGGTGTTCTGCCTGACGGCCGTCTACTGCGGCATCGCCATCCAGTTGCGACGCATTGAACGGGCCGCCACGGCGGCAGAGTTTCACGCGCCGCCGCTCGCCGCGGCGTCGTCGCGCATCGCGGCCGGCGTCCTCGCGCTCGGGCTCGCGCTCGCGTGGGCCTGGGTCCTTCAAGGCGCCTACGCCGCCCATGTCGGCGAGCAGTGGTGGGTCGCGTCGTTGCTGGTCGAAGACGAAATTCGAGCCGCCGGCCCCGACGCCACCGACGCGGATTACGCCGATCTGTTGGTTGCCGCGCAGCATGCCGCGACGGCTCAGCCTGGGAGCGTCGAATATGCGTACATGCTCAACCTCGATCGTTGGCAATCGATGGCCCGCGTCGTCGATCCCGCCACAGGTCAAATGCGGCTGACCAGGTCGGAGCTGCCGCTGATCGAGCGCATCGCGGACGAGCTCGCCGCCGCGCGACCGCTGTGTCCCACCTATGGGCCGCCGTACGCACTCGAAGGGCAGTTGCGGCTCTTCGTGCTCCAGCAGGCCGCGGGCCGCGACCTAATTCGCAAGGGTGTGCGACTCGCCGCGTACGATGCGCCGACGTGTCTGATCGCGGGCCAGCTGGCCGCGCGCGAGGGCGACGCCGCTGAGGCCGATCGTTTGCTGACGCGGGCCGTCGCGCTGGACGAGGGCTTCTTCGCAGACGCGGCCGCGAGTTATCTCGATGAGCTTGACCGGCCGGACCTTGCTCAGGCACTCGCAGGAAGTGATTACGACCGCCTTGTGCGGCTGGCGGACGTCGCGGGCGCGGGCGGGTCGCGCGCGGAGTTTGTGGGCGAGCTAAATCGGCAAGCGGAAGCGGTTCTGCGGGCGAGGGCCACGGCCCAGTCCGTCACGGCGCCGGAACTGGCCTCCCTGGCGGGGCTCGACGCCAGCCGCGGGGACGCTCGGGCCGCGGCCGATGCGTACGCCCGCGCGCTGAAGCTCGACTACAACCGCATCGACTGGCGGCTCGCGCGCGCACGGGCGCTGCTCACGCTCGATGAAAACGAACAGGCGCTCCGCGAGGTGCGCATCTGCCTGCAGCTCAACCCCGCGCATGCCGGGGCGCTGCAGCTTCTCGAAGAACTCGAGTAGCGACTTGCGCCTTCCCGCGATCTCGTCCTCACGACGCCGGCGCCGGGTCGACGCCGTCGACCCACGGCCCCGCGAGCGACTGGTACGGCTTGGGAATCAGCACGCTGCCTGTGTCGCCCGCCGTCCATCCCGGCACATGGTTCGGCTTCTCGCGAGCGTCAGATTTCTGCTCCCAACGGGCGGCCCACGAGCCGTCCCCTTCGTGCACAGTCATCGTTTCGCGGTCAAAGTGGAATGCCTTGCCTTCGCGATAGCTGCGCGCCCCCAGCTTGACGATCGTCATCGCCGCGGCTCCCAGCTCGGGCGAGCAATTGACCTTCGCCGGATCCCCGGCCCGCACGGCGTCGATAAAGTTCTCGAAATGCACGAGCGAGGTATTCTCGACCTTGCCCACTTCGATGCGCTCGTTGGCGAACTTGCGATCGTGCGTCACTTCGGGGCGCTCGGCCACGATGTCGTAGCCCGAGAACTCCTCGCCGGTTCCAAAAACCGCCGAGCCGAAATGCCCGCGAATGAGCTGCGGAATTGGCGTCCCCTGGCAACACATCGTCGCGGTCACCAGCCCTTGCACGCCTTCGGGGAAGTCGGCCACCACGGTCGCCACGTCGGGCACGTCGCGGCCGTCGTACTCCAAATAGATACCCCCGGCGCCGACGACGCGCGCGGGGAACCGCAGACCCGTCGCGAGCAGCATTGAGGTCGAGCGGTGCACGAACAAGTCGGTGAACATGCCCGCCCCGAACGCCCAGTAACAGCGCCATTGTCCAAACACGGCGCGGTCGAACGGCATGTCCGGCGCCAACTCGAATTCCGTGCCGAGGAACATCTTCCAGTCGATGTTCTGCGGCGTCATGTCGCGAGCCAGCTCGTAGTAGCGCCACTGGCCCAGGTCCGAGTTGCGGAAGTACTCGGTTTGGTATTGCAGCACCTTGCCCAGGCGGCCGGCGCGAATTTTCTCGTTGACGTCTCGCCACACGGGGAGCGACGTCGACTGCACGCCGACCTGCATGACGAGCCCCGACTCCTTCCATGCCTTGAAGACGGCGAGCGCTTCCTCGACGGAGTGCGTCATCGGCTTTTCGCAGTACACGTGCTTGCCGGCCTTGAGCGCATCGAGCGTCTGGCGGGCGTGCCAGTGGTCGGGCGTGGCGATGACCACGGCGTCGATCGTCGGATCGCTCAGGATCTCGCGGTAATCGCCCGTTTGCTTCGGCGCCGTACCGACGCCGGCCTTCACCTTGGCAACGACCTGGTCGCGGTAACGATTGAAGACGTCGCAGATGGACGCGATCTCGACGGTCTTGTCTTCGTTCTGAATCTTGATCGCCGAGTCGAGATGCGTCTGTGCGCGGCCGCCCACGCCGATGTATCCGAGACGAATTCGGCCGTTCGCATTGGGAGCCTGAGCCGAGGCGCCGCCAACCGCCGCGAGCGCGGCTCCGGCAGCCGAGGCGGCAAGGACGCTTCGTCGCGTGACAGACAGATCGCTCATGGCAAGGCTCCTTCGAGAAGAACTGGGAAAAGCTGCGCGTCGCTGGGGCCCATCCTACCGGCGGAAGCCGTGGGGATCGAGCCTCGGACGCAGTTGGTCGGTTTTCGCTACGGCGCCGGCTCCGCGTCGCCCGCGATCGCAATGTTCGGTCGCGGCGGCGGCGTCATGCCGTTGCCGATGTAAAAGCTGGGATAGCAGGGCTTGTTGTAAACGACGTTCTGCCACGCGAGGCCCAGGCGGTACTGGGCGTCGTGCAAGAGCGTCGTCAGCCGCAGCTCGGTGGGGATAGTCGTCGTGTAGAGTCGCAGCGAAGCGCCGTCGGGCGCAGCGAGCAACACTTCCTCGCGCCAGTCGCCGAGCAGGTCACCCGCGATCGACGGGCCGCGGCTGAACGACACGCCCTCGAACTCGGCGATGCTTTCAGCGCTCTTCGCCTCCGGGTCCCACTTGCGGATCGTCGTCGGTAGGCCGCCGCGCCCCCGAGCCTGCCCGCCACCTCCCGGTCTACCACCTTGTCCGCCGCGCCCGCCACGACCGCGTCCTCCAAAACTCCGTCCCGCGTTAAAAAACTCACGCAGCGGGTCGCCGTCCCACCAGATCGTCCAGCCTGTATCCCGCGGTGCCTCGCCGATTTGCTCGCCGCGGGCGTCCCGCAGTCCGCCGGGCCCGCCCCATGCCTCGAGGCCCGCGTGGGCCGGATCGATATCGGCCGCCATCCCGCCGCCAATGTCGACCGTGGGGCTGTGGCTCCACAGGATTTCACCCGTGCGCGCGTCGCGCATCGCGGCGCCGGGCGTTTGGAACAGCTCCGCGTTTTCTTCGTTCTCTTGCACCGAGAAGATTTCCATTCCCGGGCGGGTGGGATCCATGTCGGTGACGTACATCGCGTCGCCGTGCCGCAGACCGGAGGAATACAGCCCCTTGCCGTTGTCGTCGACAACCATCGCCTGGTACACGATTTCGTCCTTGCCATCGTCGTCCACGTCGGCCACGGCGAGCGAGTGGCCGCCCATGCCCGAGAAGGGCGAGGCGTTCGCGAACGGCGGATAGCTCATGCCCGTATCGAAGACCCACCGCACGGCCAGCTCCCCGTCGCGCCAGTCCCACGCGGCCATGACGATGCGGCCGTAAACGCCGCGGCACATCACCAGGCTCGGCCGGCTGCCGTCGAGATACGCCACGCACGCGAGAAACCGATCGCAGCGGTTGCCGTAGTTGTCGTTGCCAGCGTTTCCGCCGATGCCGCCCCAGCCGTCAATCGGGGTGCGAGTGGGAATGTAGTCGACCGTTTCGAGCGCCGCGCCGGTGAGCCCATCGAAAATCGTGAGGTACTCGGGGCCTTCGAGGATGCGGCCGTCTCGCTGCGAGCCCCGGCGCATAGTCCGCCAGTCCTTCTCAGCGTCGCCGATCACTTTCCCGGCGCCGTCGATCGTGCCGTCGGCCGTTTTGCAAGCGACCTCTGCGCGGCCGTCGCCGTCGAGGTCGTACACCATGAACTGCGTGTAGTGCTCGCCCTCGCGGATGTTCTTGCCGAGTTTGATCCGCCAAAGATGCGTGCCGTCCATTTTGTAGGCGTCGAGCACCGGCTCGCCCGTCACGCCCGCGAAGCTGTTGTCCTGTCCGCGCGACGCTTGGTGGATCACGATGTCGAGCTCGCCGTCGCCGTCGAGGTCGGCCGCCGAAGCGTCGCCGGGGCGATACCCTTCGATCGGCTCGATGGGAATCTCGAGATAGTTCTTGTCCCACGCGGCGACGGGCGCAGATGCTTCGAGTTCCTTGCCGTCGGCGACGCCGCGCACTGAGTATGCGAGCTTCCCGCCGGCCGGGGCTCCGTCGTCGACCAAGTTCGTGGCGCCCGCGAGCGGCTCGGCGTTCACCTTCACGCCCTCGCCCTCGCCAGCGTGCCGGTACACGTTGAACGCGATGCCCTCGGCGTCGGTTCCCAGCAGCCGCCACCCCACATAAACCGGCCCCTCGGCCTCGCGCACCGCGACGACGCCGCGGGTGAGGCGCTCCATCTGCCGCTGCGCCGCCGCGGGAACGGCGCCCAGTGCAGTCGTTAACGCCAATGCGAGTGCAAAAAGGGCGTGTCGGTGCATGATGCGATCGCCAGGCCTGTGGTTGCGGTGAAGAGTTTGCGTTGCTCAACTACTTAAACCACAAACGGGCGATTGCGTTACGAAGATTCTGCAGCCACGACCCTCGAACCGCCCGCGACGCCTCTACGGCCTCGCGAGGGCGCGCATCTCTGCTTCGAACTTGTCGAGCAATTCCAGCCCCGGCGGATGCCGATTCAGGCGGAGCCACGTTTCGTACGAGACAGGCTGCTTGCCGCCAGGCAGCTCCTTGTTCCACAGCAACCCGTCGCCCTCGAAACTGACCATCGCGTTGCCCTCGCGCGGCCGCGCTCGCAGCGTGATTTCCTTCTCGTCCTTGGCGAAGGTAATCAGTGTGTAGTCCTCATCGCGAAAGCCGCCTTCCTCGGGCTTCCACCCCAGCGAGGCAAGCGCCGCGATGTACTGCTCCGCGGCGGCGGCGAGCGTCATCGCGTCCATCTGGAGCTCGATCGTCTTGGCTAGCGCGTCGAACTTGGCAGTCTTCGTCGGGGTCAGATCGGGAAAGTCCGCCGCCTCGAGCCCCACGGAGTCCAGCGCACTCTCGGGATCCGGCTCCGTTTGCGATAGCTCCCACAGCGAGCCGCCCGTGTCGCCGACCTGCACCAGAGTCTTGCCGTCGGGCAGCTTCGTGAAGCCGATCGACACGTTGCACTGCTGGCGGACGCAATACAGCCACGCGCGATCCTTCTCCTCCGACTCGCCGCGCTCGCGCGTCAGCCAGCCCTGGGCTGTCATCTCGTCGTCGTAGAACTTTCGAGCCTCGTCGAGCGTCATGGTTGTGATCGCCACGAGCGACGGCTCGATCGAACCGTCGAACTCGACGAACCCCGCGTCCGGCGGAACCGGCGCCGAGGCGTTGTTCAAGAACAGCGAGTACTGCACCGTGTAACTATCCTTATCGTCGGGAAACTTGCCGATCGAAACGCGCAGCGTCGTGCCTTTGCGAACCAACGTGAAATCGCGCTCGTCCGCTTCCTCGGCGTGCGACGTGTGCAGTCGCGAGTACGCCGCCCAACCCTCGTCGCGCAGCTTTCGTAGCAGCCACGTTTCGATGTCCACAATGCCGGCCTTGACGCGATAGGACACGGTGTTCTCCGCCTCATACAGGATCTCGCTCGGCGCCGCGTCGTACTTTGGCGTCCAGCGCAGGTCGTAGTTGCCGCCGTGATCGAGCGAGACGTAGAGCTTGCCCTCGCCGGCGTCGTACGTTGTCAGCGCGACCATGAATCCGTTCTTGCGAAACTCCGTCGCCCCGGGATTCGCCGAAGGCGTCGCCGCTTGCTTCCACCCCTGCTGCTCCAGGAAGTACTTGTAGAACGTGTTAACCTCGTCGGCGCTCGCAGGCACGGTGCAACTGAGATTGTGGCGGCTCAAGAGGCTGAGCTCGCTCCCGGGCAGCCGCGGGAGCGTCCGCATGTCGATGACTTGCTCGAGCTGCATGGGCGTCGCCGGCGCCTTCGACGCCGCGTCCGGCATCGCCAGCTCGCGATGCAGCGGCTTGAGCCCCGCCGCGGCGCCCGCGGCCGTGGTTCCCCAAATTCGCGTGACGCCTTCGTCCGACGCCACGGCAAGCAGGTTCGTCCCCTGCAGCCACCGCACGTCAACAACCGTCCAGCCGAATCCGTCGATCGGCTGTACGAGGCGCCGCTCCGCGAGATTCCACAGCGCGACCGAGCGACCGTCAGTCGTGGCGAGAAACTTTCCGTCCAGCGAGATTGCGAGCAACTCGCTGCCGGAAACGCCGTGTGAGATCGTCGCCGTTTCCTTGTTCGCCGCGACGTCCCAAAGGTGCAGCACGTCGTCGCCGCCGAAAATGAACTGCGAGCCATCGGGCGAGCGCGCGAGGGAGAAAGTGTACCGACCCGGCGATAACTCTCGCTCACGCTTCGCCGTGCTGGTGTTCCACAGGGACGTCGTCTCCCCCGCGACCGCCAACATACTCGGCGCCATGTACTCGATCCGCTGGATGCCGCTCGAGCCGACGTCGAATGTGGTTTTCGGCGCCATGTCGGCGGCGTTCCAAATCGACACGGTCGTGTCGTACGCAATCGTCGCGATCTCTTTCCCGTCCGGCGAAATCGCGATCCACGTTACGCCGTTCGAGTCGAGATCTTTCGCAACCAATTCCTTACGGTCCTCGAGACTCCAGATCCGCACCATGCCGTTGGAGTCGCCCGCGGCGAACCACTTTCCGTCCGGCGCCACGGCGAGCGAGAGCATGCGCCGGTCGCCGTCCTCGCCGGTCAGTTCCAGGAACACGTGCTCCGGTTCGTCCCCGTCGAGGGACCATAGCAGCACGCGCGACCCCGCGACGATGAAGTGCTTTCCGTCCGGCGTCGCGGCCATGCGGGCGGTGAAGCTTGTTTTCTCCCATTCGCGAATCGCGAGAAGTTGGACAGGCTCGAACGGCGCTGGCGTCCACTTTGCGATTTGCTCGGCGGTCGGCGCCGCGATGCGCTTGACGGGCGCGGCGGCCGGAGCCGCGGTCGATGCGGCCGCACCGCTCGGAGCCGCCGCCGTCCCGGTCGTCTCCCCCGCAGGCGCCGAGGCCGAACCTTGGGCGCCGGCGGTCTCGCCCTCTGGCGCCGCTGCGCCGCAGCCGGCGAAGATGATCACACTAAGACAGAGCACGCCCAACCGCAGGCGCGCGTTAACGGACCGGTGCAAGCAAGTCATTTCGGTGCGATGCCAGAGATTTCGGTGCGATGAAGCGGACACGCAGCGCAGAAAGGTAACGCGCAGCGGCGCGAATTGCTATCCGCCCGAGGCTGCCGCGCTCTGATGGGCCGCTCGGGGCGCCATGCCCTCGTCCGCGTGGGCATGTGAACCACGCCGGACATGCCGACGAAGACGACGGCATGCCACCCAGACTCTAGGCCGCAGCCCGCGAGCGCCCTTGCGACTGGGCCTCGTTCAAGCACGCCTGCATCGCGCGGCCTGCCGGACCGATGTTCGCGCGCGTCATCATCACGGCATGGTCGCCCGGGATGCGATGCATTTCGACGCCCCCGGCCGCCGCGCCCAGCCAACCCATGTGCGGCTCCGTCGACCGGTGGTGAATCTCCGATCGCACCACCGTGATCCGGCCAGGGTAGGGGGCCGGCCGATAGAGCATCGCCTCGCGGCGCTGCGTCTCGTTCACGATGCGCTCGCCGAGCTTGATCGGCGCCCGCCGCCCGCAAGCGAGCACGACGCGCATCCGCAAGCGACGCACGGCCAGCTTCAACGTGCGCGCAGCCTGAAGCCACCGCGGCGGATGCTTGAAGAACCGCGGGTGGGCCGTGTCGAGCAGGATCAACGAGCGCACCTCTTCGCCCGCGGCGAACAACTGCTGAGCCATCTCGAACGCCACCATCCCGCCCGCACAGAAGCCGCCGAGGTCGTACGGCCCGTGCGGTTGCACCGCGCGCACTTCGGCGACATAGTCCGCCGCCATCGCGGCAATCGTGCGATGCGGCAGCCGCCGGCCGTCCATGCCGCGCGCTTCGAACCCATAGAACAGCTGGTCGTCGTCCAAGTGGGGAGAGATGAGCGCGAGCCCCAGCGACCGACCGCTGTGGCCGTGAACCATGAAGTACGGCGGACGCGAGCCCGCGGTTTTCAGCGGCACGAGCGAGGGGAACTGCGGAACGGCGGCGCCTTCCGTCGGCGGCAGCGTCTCAACGAGCGCCGCGAGCTCCGCAAGGGTTCCTGTTTCGAACAGCGCGCGAATCGACAACGCGACCCGGAAGTGCTTCTCGACGAGTGCGATGAGCATCGTCGCCGAGAGTGAATCGCCGCCGGTGGCGAAAAAGTTTGCGTCGCGTGAAAAGTTCTTGGCTTCGAGCACCTGCTCCCACAGCGCCGCGAGTCGCCGCTCCGTTTCAGTTGCGAGTTGCTCCGCGGCCACGGCGCCGCCGTTCGCACCGCAATCATCCACAAGCCCGAGCTTTTCCGCCAAACCAATCCGCTGCGGCTTGCCCGTCGGTCCCTTGGGAATCTCTGGCACGATCACCACGCGCTGCGGCGTCTTGAACTCGGCCAGCAGGCCCGCGACGTGCCGGCGCACCTCGGCCGGGTCGAGCGTGCGTCCCTCGCGAGCGACAACCGCGGCGCCGATGTCCTCGCCGAGCGTCGCGTGCGGCAGCGCAAACGCCATCGCCTGGGCCACGTCGGGGTGCGTGAGCAGGGCCTCATCGATCTCCCGCGGCGAAATCTTCTCGCCGCCGCGGTTGATCAGTTCCTTGATACGCCCTGTGAGAAACAGATAGCCATCGTCGTCGAGCCGGCCCTGGTCGCCCGTGCGAAACCACCCCGCCTCGAACGCGCTGAAGTTCGCCTGAGGATTGTCCTCGTAACCCGCCGTGACATTGCGGCCCTGAATGACCACTTCTCCTTCGGCTCCAACCGGCAGCAGGTTGCCGGCCGCGTCCATAATCGCCACGCCGACGCCCGTCGCCACGCCCACCGACCCCGGCTTGCGTGCGTGGGGTGGGAGCGGGTTGCACGTCATTTGGTGGGCGGCCTCGGTCATGCCGTACGCTTCGACCACCGGCGTGCGAAACACTTCCTCGACACGCGCCATGACAGTCGGCGGCAGCGCCGACGAACAGGACCGGATGAATCGCAGCGAATGCACCGGCGGCCGTCCACGGCGCGGCGCGGCAGCGACGATCGCTTGATGCATCGTAGGCACGGCGGTGTACCACGAGGGCCGCAGGCGCTCGATGCGATCCAGGCAGCGGTCGGCGTCGAAGGCGCCTTCGCAAATCACGCCGCCGCCGGCGTGGATGGTCGAGAGCAGGGCGCCCACCAGTCCGTGAATGTGGAACATCGGCATCACATTCAAGCAACGATCCGCCGACGTGAGTTGCAGCGACGCGACAATGTTTCGAGCCGATTTGCAGAGATTGGGCTGGGAGAGCGGCACGATCTTCGGTCGCGCGGTCGTTCCGGACGTGTGCAGAACGAGCGCCGCATCCGGACGCGGCTCGGCATCCTCGCAAGAGACTTGCAAACTCGCTGGCGACGAAATCTCAAACAGTCCCGCCGCGTCGGTGCTTGGCGTCAACTCGATGATCGGAATCTTTAGCTCGCGGGCAGCCGCTCGGGCGGGCGACTCGACGCCTGCCTGCGCGATCAGCGCCTTTGCGCGTAAGTCCTTGAGGTAGAAATCGAACTCGCTCTGCCGATACGCCGGATTAAGCGGCGCCGCCGTCGCCAGCGAAGCGACGCACAGAAAGCACGTCGCGGCCTCGGGTCCGTTGGGCAGCACGATCGCCACGCGATCGCCAGGGCCGACGCCGCACGCGCGGAGCGTTCCGCCGATGCGCGCAAGGAGTCCGTCCAACGCTCCGTAGGTAAGTGGATGCCGCGCCGCATCTAGAATCGCCACGGCCTCGGGCTGCCGAGCGGCATGACTTTGGACAACTTCGCGAATCGCGTCCGCGGGCGCCGAATCGTTCGAGCGTGTAAGCACTGCTGGCACTCCGAGCTTGCGACGTAGTGAGTGGCGTCTCGCATTGTCATCGTCTGGATGCGCAACAAGCTTTGGCAAACTTTGCCGTTTGGGTCGTGTTTGCCGCTGCGCCGAGTCGATAACCAAGAGACCGCGTTCCCGGCGTTTCACCGGGGTCGTCGGCCGAATCCCTAGGAGAGCCCGTCATGTCGCCGAAATCCGAAGATCAGATCCAAGCGCGGCCCGCCACGCAGGTCGAAGCAGGAGCCGCGCCGCGCTACGTCGCGCCGACTGTTCAGGAGGAAGCGCCACTCACATCGGTCACCGGATCGTCAAAGACCACCGACTAACGCGCGGCGATCGTCTGGCACGACGCCTGTCTTCTCTTCTCTTGGGGCGGCCGCTCATGCTGACCAGCACCTACGGTACGCGCCTCCGCGAGGCGATGGCCGCCCGCAAGCAGATTCCGTTCATCGGAATCTACGACGCCTTCTCGGCCTCGCTCGCCGCCAGGCACTACGACGCCCTCTTCGTCAGCGGCTTCGGCTTCGCCGCCAGCCACTACGGCCTGCCCGACATCGGCTTTATCGCGTGGCCCGACCTGCTCGATTTCGTCGAGCGGCTTCGCACGATCCTGCCCGAGCACCACCTGTTGGTCGACATCGACGACGGCTACTGCGACGTCGAGGCCGCATGCCACGTCGTCGCGCGGCTCGACCGCGCCGGCGCCTCGGGCATCGTGCTCGAGGACCAGAAGCGCCCCCGCCGCTGCGGGCACTTCGGCGGCAAACAGCTCATGGAAATGGACGCCTATCTCGAAAAACTCGAGCGCGTGCTCGCGACGCGCCGCGAGATGGTGGTCATCGCCCGCACCGACGCCACCGAAGAAGACGAAATCGCGACGCGGCTCGAAGCCTACGCTGAAGTCGGCGCCGACGCCGTGCTGGTCGACGGCCTCCGCGACCTCACCATGATCTCGCGTCTGCGCAAGCGCATCGACCGGCCGCTGGTGTTCAACCAAATCGCCGGCGGCAAGTCGCCCGCGGTGAGCCTCACCGAACTGCGCGAGCTCGGCGCCAGCCTCGTCATCTACAGCACGCCCTGCCTGTTCGCCGCGCAAACGGCGATCAACAACGCGCTCACAGTCCTCGCCGTAAGCGACGGCCGTCTCCCGGCGATCGACGATCAGCACGTCGGCGTGAGCCAGTGCACCGAGGTCCTGCGCGAGAACCTCGTCCGCCGCGACGGGGGCTCGACCACGTCGGTGACGCACACGACGCACTCCCGCGCCGCCGCGTAACATCGCCTGACATGGCGTTTCGTGCCGTCCTAGTGCAGGGTCGCGCGATGAGATGAGGTCTCGCGTGCACGTTGAAAGTCCGCGCCCCTTGTGGACTGATCACCGTAGAAGTAGGAATTGTTGACCGATTCCCGCTCCTCGCGCCATAGATTTCGATGAGCCATCCCGATCGCATTCGCGTGGTCTTGGACACCAACGTGCTCGTCGCTGCCGCACGGTCGAGGCAAGGCGCCAGCTTTGCCCTCGTCAGCACGATCCCGTCGACCCGATTTCAGCACTGCCTGTCAGTCGCCCTCTACGCCGAGTGGCAATCCGTTCTAACACGGCCGGAAAACTTGCCTCCGGGACGCACACCGGAGGACGCTTTGGGATTCGTTCGTTACCTCGCCAGCCTGGCCCACTTGCAGCAAATCCACTTCCTGTGGCGCCCATATCTCATCGATATCGACGACGACATGGTCCTCGAACTTGCCCTCGCTGCCAATTGTCAGGCTATAATTACCCATAACGTCGCCGATTTCCGCGGCGCCGAACGACTCGGCGTCGCTGCGATCTCGCCGAGTGATTTTTTACGTCAATTGCGGACGGAAGCATGAGCACTGTCACAATCGAACTCCCCGAGTCCCTCAAAAACAGCATCGAAGCTCTTGCTGCGCGCGAAGGCTACACCGTGAGCCAATTCCTGGCGAGCGCCGCCGGCGAAAAACTTGCCGTCGTCATGACGACCGAATTCTTGCGGAGCGAGGCCGAGGCCGGCCGCCGGGAAGATTTTGACCGCTACATGGCTTCGGTCCCCGATGAAGCGCCGCCAGAGTCCGACAAAGTCGATTGACGGCAGTCAGTCGATCGGCGGCCCCGATTCAACCGGCATCGCGCCCGACTTGTCGGGAAACTTCTAGCTATCTGGCGGCAGCCCGGGAATAATGGGCTCGCTGGCACGAACACTTCCTACGAACCGATCGTACGGACACCGTGCCGCCAAATGCCGTCGGGCCTGCGTGCCGGCGGCGTCCCCTCGTCGTTGCCGTGCTGAGTCGCAGCCGGCTCCCCATTTCAAATCCAGCGGAAGCCATGCCATGCCCGCCGCCGACGCGCCCCTCCCCACGCCGCTCGCCGATAACGACGTCGAGGCCATCGACCGGCTGCGAGATTCCTACTCCAAGCTCCGCCGCGAGCTCGGCCGCGTCATCGTCGGCCAGCAAGATGTCATCGAGCGGCTCGCGATCTGCCTGTTCGCACGCGGCCACGCGCTGCTCATGGGCGTTCCCGGGCTCGCCAAGACGCTGCTCGTGAGCCGGCTGGCCGAGACGCTCTCGCTTAAGTTCAGCCGCATTCAGTTCACGCCCGACCTGATGCCCATGGACATCACGGGCACCGACATTCTGCAAGACTCGGTGGGCGGGCGCCGCGAGTTCGAGTTCATCCACGGCCCGATCTTCGCCAACATTGTGCTCGCCGACGAAATCAACCGCGCTCCGCCGAAGACTCAGGCGGCGCTGCTCGAGGCGATGCAGGAGTACCGCGTCACCGCCGTGGGCAAGCCGTTCAAGCTCGAGCCGCCGTTTTTCGTGCTCGCCACGCAGAACCCGGTGGAGCAGGAAGGCACTTACCCGCTGCCCGAGGCGCAGCTCGACCGCTTCATGTTTCTGATCGAGCTGGACTATCCCTCGGAAGCCGAGGAGATCCAAATCGCGCGCACGACAACGGGAGAGGTGTATCCCGAGCTCACGCACATGATGAACGGCGCGGACATCATGGCGCACCAGCAATTGGTGCGGCGCGTGCCCGTGCCGGACCACATTTACCAATACGCGGCTCGGCTGGTGCGAAAGACGCGCCCCGCCGATCCCACGGCGCCCGCGTGGCTCAAGCCGCTCGTGTCCTGGGGCGCCGGACCGCGAGCCGTGCAGAACCTCATCCTCGGCGGCCGCGCGCGGGCCGCGCTGCTCGGCAGCTACATGGTCCGCTTGGAGGACGTGCAGCAAGTCGCCCAGCCCGTGATGGCGCACCGCCTCATCACCACCTTCGCGGCACAGGCCGAAGGCATCAGCGCCAAAGACATCGTGCGGAGACTGCTCGAAGAATCGGCCAACGAAGAGTAACCTTCCCGGCATGTCGACCGAGGGCAACACCCGCAGCTTTCTCGAGCCGCAAGTGCTGGCGCGCTTGGTGGGCGTGCCGTTTTTGTCCCGCCGTGCCATGCAGGGTAACGTCTCGGGCCGACACGCGAGCCCGCACCGCGGAGCCAGTGTGGAGTTCGCCGAGTACCGCAAGTACGTCCCCGGCGACGACCTGCGGAGGCTCGACTGGCGCGCGTTCGGCCGCTCCGACCGGCATTACGTCAAGGAGTTTGAAGCCGACACGAACCTCCGCTGCTGCCTCATCGTCGACACGAGCGGCTCGATGGGCTTCGGCTCGACCGGCATCACCAAGATCCAATTCGCCCGCCAGATCGCCGGCGCACTCAGCTACCTCGCCGTGCAGCAGGGCGACGCGGTGGGCTTGGCGTGCCTAGCCGACGGCATCGTCAGCTCGCTGCCGCCGCGGCGGAACCCGGTTCACCTGCGCATCGTGTTCGACCGGCTCGAAGCGATGAAGCCCGCGGGCTTGACGAGCCTCATTCCCGTGCTGCACGAACTCGCCGAGACGATCCGCCAGCGTGCCCTCATCGTCGTCATCTCCGACTTCTTCACGAACCCGGCCGAACTCCGCGGCTGCTTCGAACACTTCCGCTTCCGCAAGCACGATCTCGCCGCGTTTCACCTGCTCGACCCGCAGGAGATCGCGTTCAAGTTCCAGCGCCCAATGCGGTTTCTCGACATGGAAGGCGGCACGGCGATCTTTGCCGAGCCGAACGAGATCGCCGATCGCTACCACACGGCCATCGGCAAGTACCTGCGCGAGATGAAGCAGGTCGCCGCCGAGACCGCCGTGGATTATCACCGCGTGAGTCTCGACGAGAGCTACGACAAAACGCTCATGCGATTCCTCGTGGGCCGCACGCGCTCGGGGGGCGTGCGATGAGTTTCCTCGAGCCGCTGCTGCTCATTGGGCTGCCGCTCGCGGCGCTGCCGATCATCATTCACCTGATCAACCAGCGGCGATTCCAGAATCTCGACTGGGGCGCCATGCGCTTCCTGCTGGAAGCCAACCGCATGTCACGCGGCTACGCCCGCATCCGGCAGTGGCTCATCCTGGCGGCCCGCACGCTGGCGGTGATGGCGCTGGTGTTCACAGTCGCCCGCCCGCTGGCCCGCGGCACGCTCGGCCTCATCGGCGGCGGCCGCGCCGATACCACGCTCATCCTGCTCGACCGCTCAGCCAGCATGAGCCAGCGCGGCGCCGCTCGCATCGAGTCGAAGCTCGACAGCGGCGTACAGCAACTCGCCCAAACGCTCGCCACGCTCGGCTCCTCGCGGTGGGTGCTGATCGACAGCGTATCGCTGACGCCGCAAGAGCTCGAGTCGCCCGAAACGCTCACGAAATCCGCCGCGGTTTCGGCG
Source organism: Planctomycetota bacterium (assembly GCA_031407585.1). Taxonomy (GTDB): domain Bacteria; phylum Planctomycetota; class Planctomycetia; order Pirellulales; family Lacipirellulaceae; genus Lacipirellula. The sequence goes on from JANOIK010000333.1 coordinate 22,693, forward strand.
ACCAGTGCTTCGAGCGACTTGCCCGCGCTGCTGCAGGCGGCCCACGATTACCTGCGCGCCAATCGCACGGGACAAACCGAAATCTGGATCTGCAGCGACCTGCGCGCAAACGACTGGAACGCCGCGAGCAGCCAGTGGAGCACGCTCCGCGACGCCTTCCATGAGCTGCCCCAGGGCGTGCGGTTCCATTTGTTGGCGTACCCGGAAGCGGCCAAGGGCAACGTCGCGGTGCGCGTCACGGACGTGCGCCGCCAGGAGTCGCGCGCCGGCGCCTCGCTGCTGGTGTCGCTCGCGCTAACGCGCGACGGGGCGGATGCCGACGACGCCGACGCCGAGCCGCTGAAGATCCCCGTGCAGTTCGAGATCGACGGCGCCCGCTCTGAAGTCGTCGTGGAGCTGGAAGGCTCCGAGGTCGCCCTCGAAGGCCACCCCGTGCCGATCGAAGCCGCGGAAAAGGAAGGCTGGGGCCGCATCTCGATCCCCGCGGACATGAACCCGGCCGACAACGAGTTTTACTTCGTATTCGCCGAGCCGCCGGCGCGGCGCACGATCGTTGTCGCCGAGGACGAGGCCGGCGTCGCGCCGCTGCAGCTCGCCGCGGCGATCTCCCCCGTCTCGCCGGAGAAGAACGCCACCGAGCTGGTCGCGCCCGCGAAGGTCGCGACGCTCGACTGGGAAAATGTCGCGCTCGTGGTCTGGCAAGCGCCGCTACCCGATGGCGACGACGCGAAGTCGCTCCAGGCGTTCGTCGCGCGCGGCGGCCAGGCCATCGTCCTGCCGCCGCCAGAGCCCAGCGACGCCGAGCTCTTCGGCATGTCGTGGGGCGAGTGGCGCGAGCCCGACGAGCCCGTCGGCGTCGAATCGTGGCGCAGCGATCAGGACCTGCTCGAGCGCACCCAAAGCGGCACGGCCCTACCCGTGGGCGACCTGAGCGTGCGCCGCCACTGCACGCTCGCCGGCGACGCCACGCCGCTCGCCACGCTCTTCGGCGGCGATGCACTGCTCGCCCGCGCCACCACCGCAGCCGGCGGCGTGTACTTTCTCACCACCACCGCGGCGGTCGGCGATTCGTCGCTCGCCGCCAACGGCATCGTCATGTACGCCTTCATCCAACGCGCCCTGCACGCGGGCGCCGAGAGCCTGTCGAAAGCCCAACAGATGGTCGCCGGCGCCCCGCGCGACGCCGGGGTCGCCTGGCACAAAATCGTCGGGCCTCCGGAAGCCCTCTCCACCGAGTATCCGTACCACGCCGGCGCCTACACGTCCGGAGACCGCATGCTCGCCGTCAACCGCAGCGGCCAAGAGGACCGCGCCGCCGCGCTCGACGACGGCGCCGTCGAGGAACTGTTCCAGGGCCTCGACTTTGACCGCGTCGAGGACCGCGCCGGCAGCACTAGCGCGCTCGCCCGCGAAGTGTGGCGGGTGTTCTTGTACGGCATGATCGCCGCGCTGCTGGTTGAAGCGGCCCTCTGCCTGCCCAAGCGGCCGAAACTCGCGGGGGAGCTCGCGTGAACTCCGCCGTCTCACTCACCTGGACGACCTCGCCCTGGACGATCGCCGCGTCGGTGCTCGCCGTCGCCGCCGCGATCGCGTTTGGCCTCGTCGCGTGGCAACGCAGCGGACGCCGCCGTTCGATCGCCGCACTGGAGCTGCTGCGCACCGCGATCGTCGCCGTCGTCGCGGTGCTGCTCAACCAGCCCGAGTGGGTCGAGGAATTCCGCCCCACGAACAAGCCGGCCATCGCTGTGCTCTACGACGTCTCGGCCAGTATGGACACGCGCGACGTGCTCGACGCCGACAAGCCCGGCGGCCTCGCGCGAACGCGCCGCGAAGCCACCGACTGGGTGAGCCAGAGCGCCACCTGGGCGAAGCTGTCGGAAGATTTCGAGATCGTCTTCCAACCGATCGCCGCTACTAGCGACGAGGAGGGCGGCCGCGAAGGCGGCACCGACCTACACGAACCTCTCGCCGCCGCCGCCGAGAACATCAGCCGCCTGCTCGGCGTGGTACTCGCGTCCGACGGCGACTGGAACGTCGGCGAACCGCCCGTCGCCGCCGCCGCGAAGCTCCGCATGCGCGGCATCCCGGTGCTTGCGGTCCCCGTGGGCCGCCGCGACCGCCTGCCCGACGTCGAGCTCGCGAGCCTCGACGCCCCCACGTTCGGCGTCGCGGGCAAGAGCGTGCGCATCCCCTTCACCATCGAAAGCTCGCTCCCGCGCGAGTACACGGCCACGGTCGTGCTCAAAACCTCCGACGGCCAGGAGCAAACCGCCGAGGTGCGCGTCGCCGCGCAGGGCCGCACGACCGACTCGATCATCTGGAAGCCCAAGGAAGTGGGCGACTACACGCTCACGTTGGAAGTGCCGCGACGCGAGGGTGAAGCCATCGAGGACAACAATACGCTCGAGGCGCCGATCTCGATCCGCGAAGAAAAGCTCCGCGTGCTGCTCGTCGAATCCTTCCCGCGGTGGGAGTACCGCTACCTGCGCAACGCGCTCTCGCGCGACCCCGGCGTCGAGCTTTCGTGCCTGCTGTTCCATCCGGGGCTGAGCAAGGTCGGCGGCGGCAACAAGGATTACATCAAGGAATTCCCCGCCGGCCGCGAGGAGCTTGCCGAGTACGACGTCGTGTTCCTCGGCGACGTCGGCCTCGAAGAAGGCCAGCTCACCGCCGAGCAGTGCCGCCTGCTTCGCGGGCTCGTCGAGCAGCAGGCCAGCGGCCTGGTGTTCATGCCGGGCCTCGAAGGCAAGCAGTTCTCGCTGCTCGAAACCGAGCTGCGCGACGTGTACCCCGTGGTGCTCGACGATGCGCAACCTGGCGGTTGGGGCTCGCGGCTGCCCAACCAGTTCGAGCTCACCGAGCTCGGCCGCCGCAGCTTGCTCACGAAGCTTGCCGACTCCCCGGACGAGAACAGCGATGTGTGGGATTCGCTCCCCGGCTTCCAGTGGTACGCCCCGGTTTTGCGAGCCAAAGCGGGCGCCGAGGTGCTGTGCGTTCACGAAGAGGCGACTAACCGCTTTGGCCGCCTGCCGCTGTTGGTTACGCAAACGTTCGGCGCGGGCAAGGTGCTGTTCATGGGCTCCGACGGCGCCTGGCGGTGGCGCAAGGGCGTCGAAGACAAATACCATTACCGCTTCTGGGGCCAGGTGGTGCGCTGGATGGCCTACCGCCGCAACATGGCCAAGGGCGAAACGATGCGACTGTACTACGTGCCCGACCAGCCCGCCGTCCGCCAGACGGTCGTGCTCAGCGCGAACGTGATGGAAGCCAGCGGCGAACCGCTGAGCGAAGGCGACGTGCTCGCCCGCATCGTGGCGCCCTCCGGCAAGACAGAGACCGTGCGCTTCACATCGACGGGCGAGGAGTGGGGCGCCTTTGCGGGCGACTTCAGTCCCCAGGAGCCGGGCGAGCACCACGTGGTGATGTCGTGCCCGCAAACGGGCGCGACGCTGGAGGCATCGATCTACGTGCAAGGCGCCGCTCTGGAAACGGTCGGAAAACCGGCCCGGCCCGAGGTGCTCGAAGAAATCGCCCGAGTCACCGGCGGCACGGTTCTCGAGCCGGACGAAATCTCCAAAGCCATCGACTATCTTGCCCAATTACCGGAACCTCCCGCCAGCGTGCGCCGCCTGCGGCTCTGGGGGCACCCCGTCACCATGAGCCTGGTGATTCTGCTCCTCGGGACCTTTTGGATAGGGCGAAAGGCCGTGGGATTGATATGATAAATACGACTGTCGGGTGCCATGCTCTCGGGGTGTCATGCCCACGTCCGCGTGGGCATGCTGAGCAACCGAAAGGCATGGCCACGTCGGCAGACCTCCGTGGCCATGGCACCCACTTTTCCCGCTCTGGTTAAAGGAATGCGATCATGAGCAGCGTGCAAGCGCCCGTTCGGCTGGAAGTTCCCGCGACGCTGGAATCCCAGCTCCGCGATTTCCGTCGCCGCGTGTGGACCATCAAGATGGTCGAAGCCACCGCCATCGCCGCCGCAGCGGTGCTCGCCGGCTTCCTCGCCGTCTTCCTGCTCGACCGGCTTTGGAACACGCCCGCGCCGGTTCGCATCGGCGTGCTCATCGCCGCCGCCGCTGCGTGCGCGATCGTGCCCTTGTACCTGCACCGCTGGGTTTGGCGCCGGCGCAAGCTCGAGCAACTCGCCCGGCTGCTCAGCCACAAGCTGCCCCGCGTGGGCGACCAGCTTCTCGGCGTTATCGAGCTCGCCCACAACGACGCTGAGCAGACCCGCTCGCGCGCCCTCTGCCAGGCGGCCATCGAACAGGTCGCGGCCGACGCCAAGAACCGCGACTTCCGCGCCGCGGCCCCGAACGCACGTCAGCGCGGCTGGTCGCTCGCCGCGGGCTTCGCGGCGGCCGTCGCCGTCGCGCTCGCGGTCATCGTCCCCGCGGCCTCCGGCAATGCGTGGGCCCGCTTCCTCGCTCCCTGGAAGCACACGCCGCGGTACACCTTCGCCGCCGTCGAGCCGCTCGCCGGCGATTTCGTCGTCGCCCACGGCGAACCGTTCTCGCTCGCCGCTCACCTGCAAGCCGACTCCCAGTGGCGCCCCGCTCAAGCCAGCCTGTCGCTTAACGGCCAAGAACCGCTCGAAGCAAAGCTCGCTGACGGCGCCTACCAGTTCAACGGCCAACCGCTCATCGCACCGACCACCGCCGTCGTCACCATCGGCGATTGGCACGAGGCGATTCGCATTGTCCCCATGCTGCGGCCCGAACTGTCGGCCCTCGACGCGCGGGTCGACCTGCCCGAGTATCTCGGCCAGCCGAAGCCGCTGGAGCGCGACCTGCGCGGCGGCGGCGTCTCGCTGGTTCAGGGCAGCCGCGTGCAGTTCACGGCGGCCGTCAACCGCACGCTCGCCGGCGCCACGATCGACGGCCAGCCCGCGAAGCCGCGCGGCGACAAGCTCATCACCGACGGCTACCGCGTGACCAAGCCGCAGGAGATCAAGCTCCAATGGCAGGACGAGTTCGGCCTCTCCGCCAACGAGCCGTTCACCATCTCGATCGCCGCGGAAGAGGACGCCCCGCCCAACGTCGCGTGCGAGGATCTGCCCCGTCGCCGCGTGGTGCTCGATTCCGAGCAACTCGTGTTTCATGTCGCCGCTCGCGACGACTTCGGCGTCCAGCAGGTCGGCATCGAATGGCAGGGCGTCGACGACTCGCTCGTCGAGGAACTCGCGCACGGCGAGCAAATCCTCGCTCCCGGCGGCCACGACCAATCGCTCCTGAATGTCGAAGGCGCATTCACCGCCAAAAGTCTCGGCATCGAGCCTCAGCCGATCGAGGTGCGCCTCTTCGTCACCGACTACCTCCCCGGCCGCGAGCGCCAGTACTCGCCGCCGTACTTGCTCTATGTGCTCGACGCCAACCAGCACGCCATCTGGGTGACCGAGCAGCTTGCCAAGTGGCAGCGCCAGGCCCTCGAGGTCCGCGACCGCGAGATGCGACTCTACGAAACCAACAAGCAGCTTCGCGAGCTGTCCGCCGAGCAGCTCG
>JANOIK010000353.1:0-3889 GCA_031407585.1 Planctomycetota bacterium
GGACAGAATAAGCCCCAAAGCGGACAGTATGAGGCCCGAAGCGGACAGAATGCCGAGCCCCAAAACGCACGGGACGACGTGATTTCCCGAGCAACTCGCTCGCAAACGGCCGATTCTGTCCAAAAACCAATGCGCGCACGCCCACGCCAGCGGACAGAAAAGCGTCGGAAGCGCCCCCGGCAATCAGTTGCCCGCCGGAGCTTCCTCGGCCGGCTCAGTGGCAGCCGGCTCGGCGGCAGCCGGCTCGGCCGGGGCCGCTTCTTCGGCCGCCTCAGCCTCAGCCCCCGCGTCCGAAGTTTCGGCCGCAGCCTCCTCGGAATCCTCAGCCGCCGCGGGTTCGCTCTCCGCGTCCGCGTCCGCATCCGCCCCGGTTGCCTTATCGAGGATCGCGAAGTACTTCTCCGGCTCGTCGCGCAAGGGAGCCTCGCAGCCCTCGCAGCAGATGAACACCTCCCGGCCTTCGACCGTGAGCTTGATCGGCAGACCCATCGACCCCAGCGCTTCGCCCGTCACCGGGCAAATCTTCTGGGCCAGCACGGCCGCCCGGTCTTCCGCTGAAAGGCCCTCCAGCGGATCCCGCTCGGCTTCGGCTTCAGTCTTCGGCTCGGCCGGAACGTCGGCCGGGTCCTTCTGGCAACCGGACACGGGGAGGAAGGCAGCGGCTAGTATGGCGAGCAGGAACAGGCGTTTCATCGGTGGCTCCGAGGGAAGGGGCTCCGGCAGGAGACTGGGGGATGTCGGACCCTATTGTCCCCCAGCCAGCCGGAGTTTGCAAACCCACCGCGACGCCGACCTGCAGTGCGACCCTAGCCCCCCGCGCAAGCGGGGGGTTATTCCGGCCGCATCACGCGGATGCCAAACACCCCGCCGGCGAAGTTGCCCGGCTTGGCCTGGAATCGCACGGTGACCTTCTCTTTGCCCGCAATCAACTCCGCGGGCAGCGGGTAGGTCTTCTCCCAGAACTTTTCCGGGGCGTCCTGATGCAGGCTGGTCGTGTCGATGACCTCGCCCTCGACCAGCACGTCGAACTCGCGGTCCCCGGTCTCGCTGCCCCAGTAATCGACGACCATCTCCGCGGGCCCATCTTTGGGGACCTTCAACTCGCACGAGAACCACCCGCCGTCCCACGCGTGGCGCAGAGCGCGGCCGTTGAACTGGCCGACGTCCGACTTCTCGCCCTGCACGTTGTGGTCACGCTCCGGCTGCATCTCGCCGATGAGAAAGTGGTCGACCGTGCGGGCCGCGAGCTCCGCGTCGCGTTTCTTCTGGGCCTCGTACTCCGCCTGGCGAGCCGTCCACTGGGCGTCGTCGAACTCGTCGAAGTACACCGTCGCCGGGAAGTCGTGTGCGTCGTAGAACGGCACGAGCGGCACGTCGCGTGGCCGGCCGACGTCCTCGGTGCGAAAGTCGAGCGACGAATCCTCTTTCGCCGGCGAGACCCAATCGTCGACCGCTTCGTTGTTCGTGACCAGCACCGGCACGCGGTCGTCCCCTTCGCCGCCGCTCAGATTCCCGGCGAGCAGGATGGGGCCATTGAACACGGCGATCCGCTTGAGGTTGTCCGGCATCGACTCGGTGTGCAGCGTCATCGGCAGCTCGACCGAGAGCGTGTCGACGTCCTTCCACTCGCGCTCGATGGTCGCATAGCCGCCTGGCGAGCTGGTCACATCGACCTTCTCGCCGTTGATCGTGATCGCCAGAGGGCCCGCGACCCACTTCGGATGGCGAAAGTGCAACTTGAATGTCGTTGGCTTCGCACACGACACGGTGACCTGCGTGCTCGGCTCCGCAGGGAACTTTGTCTCCTGCCGCAGCGTGACGCCGGCCGCTTTCCACGTGACTTCCGAGGGGATGAACTGGTTCACCCACACCTGCTCGGCGCCGTGGTGGAAGTAAATGTAATCGGCCGTGCGAACGGGCGTCTCCATGCCGCTGCCGTTGCAGCAGGTGAACTCGTAGTCGCCCTTGTACTCGCGCGTAGCGCCCGGCTTGAGCGTGAGGAAGTAGCAGACCTGACCCGATTCGGGGTGCCGCGAGCCGAGAATGTGATTCCACAACGCCCGCTCGGCGTACTCGGCGTATTCGGGCTTCGGGTCGCGCTCGAACAGCGCGGCGGTCAGCTTCAGCATGTTGTAGACATTGCACGTCTCGGTCGTGCTATTGCTAAGGCGGTCGTTGAGCTGGTCGGGGGCGCCGAAGTGCTCGCCGTCGCTGTTGCCTCCGGTGACGTAGGTGTGGTGATGGATCACGGTGTCCCAGAACACCGTCGAGATCTTGCCGAACTTCTCCTCGCCGGTGAGGGCGTAGATGGTCGCGGCGCCGATCGCCTTGGGGATCTGCGTGTTGGCGTGTTTGCCCCCGAGCGTGTCCCGGCCTTCGGCCAGGCCGTCGAGGATCGCCCGGTGGTAGAACTTGTGGGCCAGCTCCATGTACGCGGGGTTATCGGCGATCGCCGAGAGCTCGGCGAGCGACTCGTTCATGCCGCCGTGCTCGCACGCGAGCATCTGCTGCCATTGGGCCTCGTTGAGATTCTTGGTCGCATGAATCGCCCAATCGGCGAGCTTGCACACGACCGTCTTGGCCTGCTCGTTGTCGCAATAGCGGTACGAGTCGATCAGCCCCGCGAAGAGCTTGTGCAAATTGTACCAGGGCACCCAGGCGCCGTTGAGGTCGAAGCCGGCCGAGCGAATCTCGCCGCGGCTGACCTCCTCGAACACGCGACGCCCATTGGGCATGGCGCCGAGGAAGCCGTCCTTGCCTGCCTGTTGGCATTCGTCGAGCTGGCGAACGACGAAGTCGACGCGCCGCTTAAACTCCTCATCGCCTGTCGCTCGATACATGCGAGCGCAGCCGCTGAGATAGTGCCCCAAGCAGTGCCCGGCTAGGCCCCGCGATTCCCAGCCGCCGTACACTTCGGCCTTGGGCTCGAGCCCGGCTTCCTTGCGATACCAGGCGAGCAGCCGATCGGGATCGATGTCCCGCAGAAACTTCGCGTCTTGCTCCAGCGCGTGCTTGTACGGCCCGTCGAGCAGCTTCACGTCGCCCGGTTCGAATCGCTGGGCCGCCAGCGCCGGCGCCTCCGCGGCGCTCGTTCCAGCCAGGGCAAGCAAAATGACCAACGACGCCAACGATGAAGCCACAGGGAGGCGGCGAATCATGAGAGTTCCTCGCGTGAGAAGTCGCGGCGCTGGGGGGGAGGAGATGCGCCGCAGCACGTAAGTTTACCCGGCGCAGAGAGCCAGAAACAGGCGCGGAGCAGCCGCAGAAATCGCGCAGAAAAAGCGGAGTTGTCCGCAACATGCTCACGCGGACGAGAGCATGCCACACAGATCACGCCGTGAGTGGCGGTCCTTCGGCCGCGAGGGCGTCGCGCAGGCGAGACGCCGCGGCGAGGTCGCCCGCGCGGGGTACGATCGCGCCGCGAAGGCGCAGGCGGCGAATCACGCCGCGTTCCATGAACTCGTCCCCGAACATCCAGTTGGCGCCTTGCTCGCGACGGCCTTCGCCGCCCGAGAGCATCACGAAGTCGCCGGGAACCGTCGCCTCGACGTAGCTCCAGTCGCCGTCGGCCGGGCGCATGACGAGCACGGCGGCGTCGATGGCAATCACTTCCGCCTGCGGAAGGTGCGAAGTGACCGTGACGCGCGGGTACGCTTCCCACTGGCGGGTCTGAATCGAAACCGTGGCATCGAGCACCACGCCCTCGGCGCCATTCGTTGGTTCAGCGCTGGCGCTCCAGTAGACCTGCACCGTGAACGGCCGCTCGGGCTTCTCGCGGTATACGACCACCAGATCGTTGCCGCGAACGTACGAGTCGGTCGGCGAACCGGAGGCGTCGACGGCTACGCCGAGCAACGAGCCATCGACTGCGGCGCCGCGGAAGCGAAGC
>JANOIK010000375.1:0-1898 GCA_031407585.1 Planctomycetota bacterium
CGTCGAGTATATTCTGAACAACTCGTTCGGGATGCTGGGGATCAACTCGGCGGTGATTATTAAGAGGATTTAAAAGCCCGCGAAACACGCGAAAGTCGCGAAAGAAAGAACCAACGAGGCGAACGCTGCAGTTTTTTAGCGTATTTCGCGTGTTTCGCGGGCCAGTCTTAAGTTGCTTGATTTACAGAGAAGGATGGCCATGACGCCTGCTGAAATAAGAGAAGAGGTGCTCGATATTTTGTCCGACATTGCGCCGGACGAGGATTTGTCCAACCTGAAGGACGACGTGCGGTTTCGCGAGCAGATGGAGCTCGACAGCATGGATTTTTTGGACATCGTGATGGAGCTGCGCAAGCGGCATCGCATTCAGATACCCGAGGACGACTACGTGAACCTCGCGAGCATGGACTCGACGGTGACTTATTTGGAGCCGCTGCTGAAGGACGTGGCTCGCGCGAAGTAGGCAGTGGGCAGTGGGCGGTGGGCAGTGAAGAAGAAGTGAAGTTCGCCGTCCGCTCCTTTCCTAACTGCCCGCTGCCGGCCGCCTACTGCCCACTTCCGCCATGTACGACACCATCATCATCGGCGCGGGGATGTCGGGGCTGGCGGCGGGGATTCGGCTCGCTTATTACGACCAGAAGGTGTGCATTCTCGAGCGGCACACTACGATCGGCGGGCTCAACGGTTTTTACCGTTTGCGGGGCCGCGATTACGACGTCGGTCTGCACGCGGTGACGAACGTCACGCCCAAGGGGGCGAAGCGCGGGCCCTTGGCCCGGCTGTTGCGGCAATTGCGCCTCTCGTGGGATGACTTAGCGCTCGCGCCGCAGATTGGCTCCGAGGTCGTGTTCCCCGGCGTGCGGCTGGCGTTCGACAACGATCCCGAGCTGCTCCGCGCGGAGGTCGCCCGCGAGTTTCCCGCTCAGGCCGACAACTTCGCGCGGCTCGTCGCGGCGGTGGTCGATTACGACGACCTCAACGATTCACACGCCGCGATCTCGGCGCGCACGCGCGTCGCGGAGTTTATCACCGACCCGCTGCTGGTGGAGATGCTGTTCTGCCCGCTCATGTTCTACGGCTCGGCCCGCGAGCACGACATGGACTGGGGGCAGTTCTCGATCATGTTTCGCAGCATCTTCATGGAGGGCCTGGGCCGGCCGCACGCGGGGGTGCGGCTGATTCTCAAGCAACTCGTGCGAAAGTTTCGCGCTCTCGGCGGGGAGCTGAAGCTGCGCAGCGGCGTGACGCGGTTGGAGGTCGACGCTGGTCGCGTGGCGCGCGTCGTGCTGGAGAGCGGCGAAGTGCTCGAGGGGCGGCGTGTGCTATCGAGCGCCGGATGGTGCGAGACGATGCGGATGTGCGGCGACGGGCAGCCAGTGGTGAGCCGCGCGCCGGGCCGCCTCAGTTTTTGCGAGACGATCGCGACGCTCGACGTGGAGCCGCAGCGGCTGGGGCATGACCGGACGATTACGTTTTTCAACGACTGGGAGAAGTTCGATTGGCGGGCCGCCGAGGACCCGTGCGACGTGCGGAGCGGGGTGATCTGCTCGCCGAACAATTTTGACTATGGCGAGCCGCTCGACGCCGAAGGCGCGGGCGTGATGCGGATCACGGCGCTCGCGAACTATGACTACTGGCGGGGTCTCGACGAGGGGGCGTACAAGCTTGAGAAGATGCGGTGGTACGAACGGATCACGGAGAGTGCCGTGCGATTCGTGCCGGATTATCGCGCTCGCGTGGTGGACACGGATATGTTCACGCCGACGACCGTCGTGCGGTTCACGGGGCACGACAATGGCGCCATCTACGGCGCCGCGGAGAAGCAACTTGACGGGCGCACGCATCTCGACAATCTGTTCGTGTGCGGGACGGACCAAGGATTTGTGGGCATCATCGGC
>JANOIK010000039.1:0-4059 GCA_031407585.1 Planctomycetota bacterium
AAGTACCCTTCCGTGCCGTGCCGCTTGCCGCCCGTCACCAGCTTGGCGCCGTCGGCCTTGCCGTACTCCACGTACTTCAGAATCTTGTCGAACTGCGCCCTGTCGACCTGCGGGCCTTGCTCGGTTTCGGGGTCGAACGGATCGCCCATCTTCCGGCCGCTGTTCTTCGCCTTCAGCCGGTCGACGAACTCGTCGTGAATGTCGTCCTCGACGAACAGCCGGCTGCCCGCGCAGCAGCACTGGCCCTGGTTGAAGTAGAGGCCGAAGTGCGCGCCCTCGACCGCCGCGTCGATGTCCGAATCCGCGAACACGACGTTGGGGCTCTTACCGCCGAGCTCGAACGTCACCCGCTTCATCGTCTCGAGCGCCGTGCGCTGGATGATCTTCGCCGTGCTGCCCTCGCCGGTGAACGCGATCTTGTCGACGCCCGGGTGAGCCACCAGCGCGGCCCCCGCCGTCGGGCCGTACCCCGGCACGACATTAATCACGCCGTCGGGAATTCCCGCCTTCTGCGCCAGCCGCGCCATCCGCAGGCACGTCAGCGGCGTCTGCTCGGCGGGCTTCATCACGATCGTGCAACCGGCCGCCAGCGCGGGACCCCACTTCCACGCCGCCATGAGCGCCGGGAAGTTCCACGGAATGATCTGCCCCACGACGCCCACCGGCTCGCGCCGCGTGTAGCAGAAAAATTCGCCGCGAATTGGGATCGTCGCGCCCTGAATCTTGTCCGCCCAGCCCGCGTAGTACCGCAGCGTGTCGATCACCAGCGGAATGTCCGCGCCCCGCGAATCGCGAATCGGCTTGCCGTTGTCCAGCGTCTCGAGCGCCGCCAACTCGTCGGCCTCCTGCTCGATGAGGTCCGCCAGCTGATACATCAGCCGGCCGCGATCGCGGGCGTCCATCCTCGACCACTCGCCGCCATCGAATTGCGCACGCGCCGCGTCGACCGCCGCATCAATATCCGCCTTGTCACCCTCGGCCACTTCGGCGATCACCTCTTCGGTCGCCGGATGAATTGTCTCGAACGTCTTACCGCTCGCGGCGGGAATCCACTTCCCGCCGATGAAGCACTGGGTCTGCCGAACCTGGGGCCGAGCGAACTTCTTGGTTTTCTCTTTCGCGACCGTAGCCATGACGAAACTCCTGTGGCTCGGCAAAGGGCCCGAGCAGCCCATGGTGGACGTTGATCTCGCGGCGGCGGAAATGGCGGCGCTGGCGCCGGCGATGAGGTTGTGCATTCTAGCACGATGGCGGCCCTCGAAAAGACTGCGGAACACATTCCCCCGAGCGACCGTTCGTGCCAGTAGCCTGCATGGCCGCCCGCTGGCGCCGAAGGAGCCCACTTACTCGCGCATCACCCAAACGCGCAGTCCGCTAGAATCCCGGCCCGCTTCGACGCCTTCCGGTTGCCATCCCGTGCCGGTGAACAAGCAGCTCGACGGTCCTCCCTCGCTCACCCCCTCTCGCGGAGCCGCGCTATGCCTCGCCCGATTCTCGTCGCCCTCATTGCGGCATCACTAACCCTCACTCTCGCCCCTCGCGCCGCCGCGGCCGATCCCAACGAAACAATCGCCGAGAGCGAACAGGTCCTCACCGAGTTGCTCGCCATCCCCGGCAAGCAGATTCCGGCAAAGCTCCTTGCCGAGGCGCAGGGCGTCGCCATCATCCCGCGCGTCATCAAAATCGGCTTCGTCGCCGGCGGGCGGCGCGGCCACGGCGTCGTCCTGGTCCGCGACGCCGAAGGCGGCTGGAGCCTACCGCGCTTCGTGCGCCTCACCGGCGGCAGCGTCGGCTGGCAGGCCGGCGTGTCGGGCACCGACGTCGTGCTCGTCTTTCGCACGCGCCGCAGCGTCGAGAATCTCATGAAGGGCAAGTTCACGATCGGCGTCGACGCCGCCGCGGCCGCTGGACCCGTGGGTCGCAATGCGGCCGCCGCCACCGACGCCTCGCTGCGGGCGGAGATCCTCTCCTACTCCCGCAGCCGAGGGTTGTTCCTGGGCGCTTCGATCGACGGCTCGGCCATCGAGATGGACCTCGACGCCAACAGCGCCTTTTACGGATCCAACGATCCGGAAATGCCGCAGATCGTACCGATCACCGCGACGAACTTGCAGTCGTACGTCGTTGAGCTCGCGGGCGGCGCGCCCCTCGCGGCGGTCGTCGATCCTGCCGTCGCCCCAACCGCGGCGCAAGGCGCGCCCGCGGGCGCCGTGGTCCCCGGGGCCAACTACTCCGCCGTGCGCCTCGAAGCCGTCCGCCGCTCGTTGGCTCTGCAATCGACCAGCCTCGCCCAAATCCTCAACCCCGAGTGGCAGGCATTTCTGACGCTGCCGCCCGAAACCGGCGACCCGGCAGCTCGCCCCAACCCGGGAAGTCTCGCCGAAGCCGTCGCGCGCTACGAGCAAGTGGCGAGCACGCCCGAATACGCCGCCCTGGCCGCGCGTCCCGAGTTTCAGGCGACCCTAGAACTGCTGCGCGAGTACACGGCCGCGGTGGGCGCCACGTTCAACACGCTCCAACTCCCGGCGCCGCCGCACTTAGGCGTCCAGCCTCGTTAGGGTGGCGTGCGTGAAGAAAGCGCTACGTCGACATCTGATTCGCGAGTTCGGGTGGAAGACTGGGGCGCAATTCCGGATGGGATTCCACCAACCGCATGACATCCAAAAGGTCCTTCTGTCGTTTGCTCGGCCGGCGAGCTTGGTCCCGCCACGCGGCGACCTTCCCCGCGAGCGTGTCCTCCAAAGAGGCGACCCGCATCAAAATGCCGTGCACATCCGCCGAAACGCCGCGCGACGGAAACTGCGCGTAAAAAGCTTCGGTGCTTATCTGCACCGACACTTGCGACGTGCCGTGGAGATTGATCGACCACTCGAAGCGATTCGCCTTAAACCCAGCGTCGACAAGCGCTTGCACGGCCTGATCCACCCGCTCCAGGGCGATCACAATATCGACGTCGGCCGTGGCCAGCGGCTCTTCAGCCCAATGATTCACGGCAAGCCCGCCGATCATGCACCATGGGATCTCGAGCCGCTCGAGCGTCTCCACAAGGCGCAGCACATCGCCGCCTCCCCCTGCTGTCTGCCAATCGTAGAATTGCCGTTCTGTCACGTGAGACCTCGATGATCGGCTATCGCTGTCGCTGTTACTGCTGAACGAGCCGACTTTCGATTCTACCGTGGCGGCAGCGTGGTTGCACGATCTCAATTCATCGGCGGTCAGTCCTTCAAGCAGTGCATATTCGCCATCCCAATCCCACTGGTGATGCTGCCGATGATCCCCACGAACCCCTGATCCGTGCCGCACACGAATAGATTGTCGAGATGCGTGCGGCCGTCGAGTTGCTTCTGGGGCGCTCCGTAGATCGCCCCGTTGTCGTGTCCCGTGAAGCGCACGACGGTCGTCGGCGTGAACATGTCCGTGTCCACAACGCGGCCGCGGTAGTCGGGCACGAACCGCACGGCACTCTCCGTGATGCGGTCGTACCACCGCAGCTTCTCTCGCTCGTACGCCGGCGCGTCGAGCCCTCTCCAGTAGTCGTGGTTCGCCAGGGCCGTGATCCGCATCACGCCGGCGCCCGCGGCGTCGAGCGGCTCGCCATAGTCAAAATTATTCGGCGAGCAAATCACGCCGCTGCGCACGTCGCACGGGGCGTCGCATGCCCGCCAATCGAACTTCTCCCAGTCGTTGAAGAATGTGATCGTGCGGTCGTGCCCCAGCCGCCGCGGCTCGACGTCGAGCGTCGCGATCGTCTCGCAAAAACTCAGCCGCCCCGGCGCCCGGCTCGCCACCGGCTGCCCGTCGCCGCACATGCGCATCGTCTCGCACCACCCGGCGCTCGAGAGCACGCGCCGCCCCTCGAGCACCTCGCCGCTTTCGAGCACGACGCGCGTCACGCGGCCGGCGTCGACCTCCATCCGGGTCACGCCGCTGCGCAGCTTCAGCTCCCCGCCCAGCGCGCGAAACTTCCGCACGAGCTGCTTGAGGATCAGCCGCACCCCCGCGGGCGGCCGGCCCAGCCCCTCCATAAAAATGCTGCGAAACATGATCGAGAACTGCCCC
>JANOIK010000409.1:0-5938 GCA_031407585.1 Planctomycetota bacterium
CCGCCGAAGCAACCTCCGCCGCGTCGTCTTCGGACTCGGCTGTCTCTTCGGACTCGCCCTCCTCGTCCGACTCGCCGTCGGCGTCCTCCGCCTGAGCGACCGTCGCCAAACCCTGAGCCATCAGATCGCCGACGACCTGCCGCACCGCGGCGGTGGGGATGAGATACGACTCGGTCCGCCCCGCGCGGGCGATGTTGAATCCCACGACGCGGCCCTCGAGATCCACCACCGGCCCGCCGCAGTCCACCGGCCGCAGCACCGTGTCGTGCTGTAGGGCCATGGGAAAGCCGAAGCGCCGCACGCTCAGCCGGCCGCCGAGGTTATTCTGAAATTCGCTGCGTTCGCCGAAGCCAAACTCCTGGAGCGTTGCCCGCAGCGTGAGCCGCTCGTCGCCGCGCTGGATCTCCAGGGCCACGATGTCGCCGGGGTTGTAGCTGCCGATGATGCTGCGCAGCTCCGTGCCGGTCCGCGTCGGCTTGCCTTCGACGCTCATGATCCGGTCCTTCGCCTGCACGCCGGCCCGCTCGGCGGCACTGTCTTCGATGACCTCAAGCGCCACCGGTTCGTCCTGCTGGTTGTCCATCATGATGCCCAGCCGCCCCGGCAAGGCGGGAATTTCCCGCGCGCCGACGCTCACCACGCCCACCGCCACGGGGTCGCGCTCCGTCCCCACCGACGCGAGCCACGCCCCGACCTTAGGGGCATCGGCGTCGACGAGCTCCAGCGGCGCGAGCCCGCTGGCGTCGACCTTGATGAGCGCCAGATCGAACTTCCGATCGGCGCCCACCATCACCCCGGGCAGCTCGCGGCCGTCCGCCATTTGCACCGTCACCTTGTCGCACGTCGGCGTAGCCTTGGTGAGAATCCACCCATCGGCCCCCACGACGCCGCCAAGGCTATGGCGTTTGCCGCCGCAGGAAATCCGCACCGTCGCGGACGTCGCCTGGGCCACAACCGAGCGAAACGCCGCCCGCACGTGCGGCCCATCGGTGAGCCGCCACCGCGGCACCATCAACAAATCGGTATCGAACTCCACCGCGCGGCGATCATCGTCGTCGTCACGAGGCGGCGATTCCTGCGCGTAGGACAAAGTCGACAGCAAAGCCGCGACGGCCGTGAACGCAATGCGCACCGCGTTCCGCGATTGAGATCCCGTATTTCTCATGCTCTCCCCTAACATTCCCAACAATCTGCGCCCATCTGCGGACAACTCTTAACGAATTACGCAGAAGAGTCTCAATCATTATCCGGTACCGTCCCATCGGGGCGCGACAGTCGCACGCTCAACTCATGCGACTCTCCGTTCCGCTCGATCGTCAGCGTCACCCGATCGCCAGGCCGCTTAAAGGCCACAATTCTCCGCAGCTCGTCGAACGATTCAATCTCGCGCGAGTTGACCCGCGCGATGACGTCGCCGATGCGAACGCCCGCCCCGGCGGCGGGCAAGCCCTCCATCACCACCGTCACCACGCACTGGCCGTCGACGCTGTCGCCCCGCACGCCGAGCATCGCTCGATCGGGGTCCCCCTCGGCGTCCTCGCCGCCCCACATCTCCTTGGCGAGCAGCCGATCCCAATCGCGGCGAAACGCCGTCGCCGGCACATGGAAGTTATGCGTGAGCGACGGTCCGATGCTGCTGTGGATGCCCACGACCTCGCCGCGCATGTTGAACAGCGGCCCGCCCGAGTCGCCGCCCACGAGCTTGCAGTCGGTGCACAGGAGGTCGCCGTCGCGGAACAACACCCGGCCCAATCGCACCGGCGGCGCCCGCCCCGCGATGAGTCCGCCGGGCTGCCCGGTGGTGATCACCCACTCGCCGGGCGTGAGCGGCGGCCCCTCGCTCAGCGGCGCAAATGGCAGGTCCTTGGGCGGGGCGTCGATGCGCACCATGCCGGCGTCGGCGTCGTGATCCGCCCCGAGGGTCGTCCCGCGCATCCGCCGGCCGTCGGGAAGTTCGATCCACGCCCGGCGGCGAGGCGCCCCCACGACGTGGGCGGCGGTCAGCACGAGCCCATCGGCCGAGACGACGACCCCACTCCCAGCAGCTCGGCCGATCTCCACCGAGGCCGTGGCCGGGAGGGCCTTTTTCAGCACCCGCTGCAGTTGGTTCTGAATCCGCCGCAGATCATCGACGCCCGTGGGCGACCGGGCGGCGAGGGTGGCGGCGGTTTCAACTCCCAGCTCGATCGAGGTCAGTGTTCGTGCGTCCGCCGGGGGAATCGCAGCCTGGCCCCAACTCAACGACGCCGCCCCCAAGCTCAGCATGGCGAGACAGGCCAGGGTAAGTAGTCGTCGGGAGGCGCGCATTGCCTATTTTGACATGTCCAGCGGTGAAGCGGATTAAAAGGAATCGCCAAAAAAACTTGCCCGGAAACACAATTGTCGCACTCGCCCGCACAAGCGGCAACTTTCGCGAAAAACGCCCGGGAATTACGCAATTTCGGCCGCTTGGGCCCGTGCGGGCGGGAACGGTCGTTGGGTTAAAACCCCCTCTCCCTGGCACAACTTTTCCATTTTGATGTACATACGCACTTGACCATGTACGACCGTATATTAGAATGTCAACATCAGTTTAGATTTTTCCGTTCAGGTAGCCAGTTACGCCCGATTTTACCGGCTTTTCCAAGGTTTCCGCGGTTTTACCAGTCCCGCCGAGTGGCTCCAAGGCCCGTAAGGTTCCAAGGCGCCCCGGCGATCAAACCACCCCGTTTCTCCGAAAGGACGCACGAACCATGTCTCTCGACTCCCTCACCCCGCGCCAGCGCGAAGTCTTCGACTTCATTCGCCACCTCATCGTGAACCGCGGCTACGGCCCCACGGTTCGTGAAATTGGCGAGAAATTCGACATCGCCTCGCCCAACGGCGTCATGTGCCATCTGAAGGCCCTCGAAAAGAAGGGCATCATCACCCGCGAGCCCAACATGAGCCGGGCGATCCAGCTCACCGCGATCGGGCACGAAGAGGACGGCATCCCCTTGGTCGGCTCGATCGCCGCGGGCAGCCTCAACCTGGCCCTGGAGCAGGCGGATCGCCTGATCCTGGACGACATGTTCCCCCCGCGCAAGAACTGCTTCGCCCTCCGGGTGCGCGGCGATTCGATGATCGAGGCGGCCATCGCCGACGGCGACATCGTGATCTGCAAGAAGACCAAGACCGCCCAAAAGGGCGACATCGTCGTCGCCATGACCGGCGAAGGCGAAGCGACCCTCAAGTACTGGTTCCCCGAGGCCAACCGCATCCGCCTGCAGCCGGCCAACTCCTCGATGAAGCCGATCTACGCCCGCGACGTGCAGGTGCTCGGCATCGTCACGGGAGTGATCCGCAAGGTGGGCTGAGCATCGAGGTCTGATCTAAATCGCAAAGGCGGACGAGCGCGGGTGCGCCCGTCCGCCTTTTTTTGCTCGCGTTACTCGGTCACGCCGATCCGGAACACTGTCAACGAGTTGGCCGGTAGGTCGCGGGTGAACTTGGGGCCGTCGAGCTTGAGCTCTTCTTCCTTCGGCGAGACCTTGGTCGGTTCTTCGAGCGAGTTCTCGTCGGTGGCGTTCTCACTGGTGAGTACGATCGCGCGGGCGCCGGGCTTTACGCCGGCGATGCCGTTGAGGTTAATTTCGGTCTCGGTCGACTGGGCCGAGGCGTTGACGACCTTCACGATCACTTCGCCGCTGGCCGAGTCGCGGGTCGCGCTCGCGTAGAGCCCGCTAGTAACGGCCATCGAATTCTTGATGTCGTGCACGAGCTTGCCATCGAGGTAGCACTTCACGGCCCGGCCGCGGACCTCAACCTTGATGTCGTACCAGCGACCCGTCTCGACTTCGCCGCGCTCCGAGTCCATCGTGCCGCCGAGCTCCACGGCGTGCTGCGTGTTGTTCCAACCGGCGACGTTCCACCACGTGCGGTCCTCGTCCCCCTTAATGTGGAAGAGGATGAGGAAGCCCTCGGCGCCGCCGTTTTTCTTGGCCTTGAGCGTGAGGTCGTAATCGCCCCATGAGCGATCGCCGGCGAGCGCCCGGACGAACTCCCGCACGGCGCCTTGCTTCAGCGAGCCGTCTTCGACGGACCAATCGCCGTCACCGTGAAAGCTCCAGCCTTCGTCGCCCTTGCTAAAGTCGCTCTCGAACAGCACCTTGCCGTCCGGGGCGGTCACCTTCACATCCTTGAACTCGGCTTCGGTGTTCCACGTGCCGACCCCGATGCAGCCAGTGGGGGCCGCCTCTTCGATATTGGTCGAGTCGACCTTCACGGGCAGCGTGACGTCGCCGCGGTGGTCGCTGAACATCTTCTGAGCGTAGTAGCCCGGCAGGCCGTAGGCTTTTTCGCTGTCGAAGTTGATGAGGTCCGGATTCCACCGGCGGTGGTTCACGTTCACGAACAGCGGGGCGTAGCAGGCCATGACCACGACGTCACTGTTGCGCTCGATGCCGGTCATGAACGCGGCCTCGCCGATCGCGGCCCGCAGATTGCCGGCGCCGCCGTTCCGGGTGACCGCATACTCGCCGACGAAAATTTTCGGGCCCTTGCGGTCGTAGTCGTCGTAGCGGTTCGCCTGCTGCATGAAGAACTCGGGCGTGTTGTAGTAGTGCTCGTCGACGACCTGCGGCATGGGGTCCTGGGGATAGCCGCCCTGCCAGTGGTTGGCGACCAGCACAATGTCCGGGTACTTCTCGTGAATCGCTTTGACGAACAACGGCCACCGCTCGCGATAGGCCTCGCCGCCGTTTTCGTTGCCGATCTCGACGTACTTCAGGTTGAACGGCTCGGGGTGCCCGTTCGCGGCGCGCAGGCCGCCCCACACGGAGTCGACCGGGCCGTTGGCGTACTCGATCGCGTCGAGAGCGTCCTGCACCCACTGGCCCATTTGAGCCATCGGCGCCACCTCGCGGTGCGACATGCCGACGTTGATGCAAAACAGCGGCTCGGCGCCCAGGTCTTCGGACAGCTGCAGGTACTCGTGATACCCGAGGCCGTGCGTCGCCATGTAGCCCCAGATGTTGTACAGCGGCACGCGCTCGGCGATGTTGCCGATCGTGTTCTTCCATTTGTTCATGTGGGCCATGTCTTCGCCCTCGACCCAGCAGCCGCCGGGGAAGCGGAAGAACGAGGGCTTCAGGTCCACGAGCATCTCGCACAGGTCGGGCCGCATGCCGTGGTTCTTCCACGTCTTGTTCGGCAGGAGCGAGACCATGTCGAGAAACAACGCCCCGCCGCCGCCGGCGCCGGAGAGCTCGAGCTTCGCCTTGGGGTCGCTCCCCGCGGCGGTGAGGTCGAGCGTGTGCGTGTTCCAGCGGTCCGACAGCCGAGAGATCGTGCCGGTCGCTAGCTCATTACCGTCCTCGCCGACGAGGCGCGCGGTGATCGGCCCGTCAAACCCGTCGGTCGCCCGGGCGGCGAGCTTCAGCGTGTAGCCGTCACCCTGGACGATGTTCATGCCCCAGTAGCCTTCGTTCTCGATCGTCCACTTGTCCCGTGAGCGGACCCGCAGGCTCGTGCGGTTCATGGGGTTGAGCGGCTGGGAGTCGTCGATCGCCATCTGCGTGCTACTCGCGCCGTCGCCCACGGCCTTCCAGTACTCGGGCCGGCCGGAGGCGTCGAACGAGCGGTTGCGGACCAGCTCGGGGTACACGCCCCCGTCGGCCGACAGGTTGATGTCCTCGAAAAAGATGCCCCACAGCGCCGGGGAGACGGGGTGGTCGGGCTTGTCGACTTGGACGTCGACGGTCGCGGCGCGGGCAAATGCTGGAGTAAGGAGGACGGCGAAAACGGCGGTACGTAAAACGGAGAACATCGCGAACAACTCCTGACGAGGTGAGAAGCATTCCTGGCAGTCGATAGAATGCCGCGCGCGGCGCGGTCGGTCAATTGAACGCCGGTCGAGTAGCGCAAGTTTCCGCGTCCGACAGAAATATTGTGTCCGCTCGTTGCGCGAAATTTTCTTTTT
>JANOIK010000429.1:0-5482 GCA_031407585.1 Planctomycetota bacterium
GCAAAATCGTCACTGCCCGATTGGTTCGTCATCTCATGCCCCTTCCCCGCGCAGGCGTTGGCGAATGCACGCGAACAGCGCGGCTCGCACCCGATGCAGCATCACCGAAACGGCAGAAGCCGACATGTCGAATCGCTTTGCGACCTCCGCCACCGGGGCGTTCTGCCGGTAGCGCATATCGAGCACCTCGCGGCGGCGACCCTGGATGCGGCCCAAGCACGCCTTGAGCGCCTCGCGTCGCTCCTCGGCCTCGGGATGCACCCGATCGAGCGCCGCTTCGAGCCGCTGCAGCGCCGGCTCGCTGAGCACCAGCCGATCGCGATGGCGGGTGCGGTAGTACTTCATCAGCCGATGGCGAGCGATGCCCAGCGACCAGGCGACGAACGACCGCTGGCGATCGAAGCTGGCGAATTTCTCGGCGCATACTTGAGCCACTTCTTGGACCAGGTCCTCGACGTGGTGCGCGTCGACGACATTGGCCGTTATGTAAGCGGAAATCACCGACTGCGACTGCACCCACAAACCCGCGAGCTCCCGCATGGCCGACACCTGGGACCCACTTCCCTGGGGACCGCCGCCCTGCGGACCCCCATCCAGCGGATCCTCGCCTTGCGAGTCCTGATCGGAGTCGTCGGGTCCATTCGGTTCCGGGTCGTACATCGTGGGTCGCGGTCGTCGTCCGGGGGTTTTTGGGAAATACCCTCGAGCGCGATCGACCGGCGCGAAAGCGCGCCGCCGCGACCGCCTACTCTATTTATTCCCCGGTCGACGCAAGTCCTTACAGCAAGAGCGGAAAGAATTGGCCGGCCCGGGGCGTCGGGGGCGTTCGCCACCCCGCCAAGGGGGCGCCCGACCCGGAGCGTCAATTTTTCTGTTAAGGATTGCGGCTACCCGGGGAATCGTACTAAGGCAGCCTGCGCCCACCGCCCCAAGCGGGGGTATGAAGTTGGCTGCCAAAGCGTCGGCGGGCCCGGTCTCGCAGCATACTCGTCTCGAAGCCACTTTTCCACGAATCCCCTGTTTCCTGCAGGGTCCTGAAGCCCTCAGGGCCGAGACGGCCACGGCACGCGACAGCTTGGCTCTCGAATTTTTCAGTATCAGTGTTCCCGGGCAGTCGGGTCGGCGTACGACCGCGAACGGTGCTTTTCGATTCAACATCCGTGATTTTTTTGGAGGGGATCTCATGACTCGAAGTGGTTTGGCTTTCCTGGCAGCCCTGGTGGCCGTCAGCTTTACGGCGAAATCGGCGCTGGCAGTTCCGCTTTACACCGAGGAATTTTCGTCCACTCCGCCCGCATCGACGGTGGCCCCCGCCGCTGTTGGCTGGAACTCGAGCGAAGCCGAGGGCGGCGGCAACGACGTGGGGATCTACGACACGTTCATGTACTACTACTCCAACCTGGCCATCGCCGACGCGACCTTCCGCACCGAGTTGGTCTACACGACCGAGTTCTCGGGGACGCCGATTAGCCTGCTGACGCCCGATTTGCAGATCCGTTGGCGGACGCGAATGGAACACCAGTTCAACGACGACTTTTCGGACGGCAACGGCACCGGTTTCGGCGCCGATTTGAGCCCGGCGATTCAGGTCGGCGGTCAGTGGTACGTGGCGGATGCGTTTTACAACACGGGCAACGTCGAGTCGGGAACTTACTCGTCGCCGGTCGTGTTCTCGTTGACTGGCGCCACCTGGAGTGCAATCGACGGCATCGACGGGCTGCCCGGCGTGTCGTACGGCGCGAGCGTTCCAACCCCGGTTGGCAGCATCACGGGCGCTGGTCTCGTGGCCACCTTCGTGCAACGGCAATCCATCAATTTCGATTACTACGTCATCTCCGCGGGCGTGCCCGAACCGGCATCGCTCGGCCTGGCGGGCTGCGGCGCTTTGGCGCTGTTGGGCTTCCGCAAGCGGAACGTGGCCTGACGGACTGCGGGAAACGAGCTGCGGGGAACATCGCAGCTGCGGGAATTATCGCGGCGCGCTCGGTGCCTCGGACCGTCACGGTCCGAGGCACGAGCGACCGCTGCCGGCGATTCCCAGAAGAAATAGCATTGGCAATCAATACCTCACGATAGTCGTCGGCGGCTTGAAGTCGGGATGACGGTCGACTGATATTTGGGAGGCGCCTGTTGATGCGACGCAATAGACTTCGACTCGCCGCGATGGCGATGGGCGTGACCAGTTTGCTGGCCGCGAAGCCCGTCACCGCGCAAATCTATTCCGAGAACTTCGTCGGCGCCGACCTGGCGACCGTCGGTTGGGATGGAACCTCGGCGGCGTCGGCGGGCGTGTTCAGCGCGCTAGGGAACAACGTTGCCGGCGAGGCCACGACGCCGGACGCCATCGATGCGGGCGCCGTGTTCCACTACCTCAACGCCAACGGCGTTCAGGCGATTTGGACCACGGAGTTCGCGCCGATCAATCCCGTCGGGACAGGCGTCGACATTTCCTGGTGGCAAACCGAGCAGAACATCACCGCCGGTTCGACGATCGACGTCCACCCGGCCGTGCAGGTTGGCGGGCAGTGGTACACAACGCAGCGCTCGTTCTCGACCTCCGACGGCCAAGGTCCTTGGCGCCGCGAGCTCTATGCCTACAGCCCGGCCAAGGCCAATTGGCTCTCGCTCACCCTCGGCACGGGGTCGGCCACGCTGGGCGCCGCGCCGGCCGTCGACCTCTCCGGCAACATCACGGGTCTGGGGCTCGTCACAGTGATGACGAACGTGCTCACCAGCTACGACGCGAACAATGTCCTGCTGGCGAATCAAGTGGGACGCGAGACCGTGTGGTACGACTACATCGAAATCGCATCGCACGTCATTCCCGGCGACGTCAACGGCGTCGGGGGCGTCACGCTCGACGATTACACCATCATCAAGAACAACTATCGCACCAACGTGGCCACCCGGGCCCTGGGCGATCTTAATCGCGACGGCACGGTCAACATCCTCGATTTCCGCGAGTGGAAAGCGAACTATCCCTTCGCCATCACCCCGGGCAGTTTGGAAATCCCCGAGCCCAGCGGCATCGTGCTGGCGCTGAGCGGACTCGCTGCATGCGGACGAATCGCCGGAAGGCGCCGGCGGCTCCAGCGCGTCGCCGCGCGGTGAACCGCGGGAGTCGTCCCGCGTCGTCGAGCCTCGGCTGGGCGATGGCAAGCGTTGGCGGAACCGGCGATCGAACAGGTTGGAACTTACCACGAAGCGAACGGTCAAATGAACCTCCCAAGACTTCTTCATAGACTTTGGATCCCGGCCTTCGGCGCGCTAGTCTTGGCGCGGACGGCTGCGGGCCAGGCCATCTACACCGAAACGTTCCCGTACCCCACGGGCCAGATGGGCAACCAGCCGATCAGCTCGGTCGGTTGGGCGCAGGACATCGGCAACGGCGACACCCAGGCCAACCGCATGTTTGCCGCGGTCGATGGGATCGACGGCATCGTCTACGCCTTCTCGAACGCCGTGAGCACCGAGGCGTTTTATACGTCCACCACGCTCGACGTGGGTGCGACCGGCACAGCGTTTCCGACGATTGATCCGACGTCCCACCCCTTCGGCGTGACGATGTTCATCAGCATCGCTCCGTCATTCAGCCCCGAAGAAGTGCAGTCGCGCTTCTGCGTGCAGATCAACGGGGGAAGCTGGTACGTCTCGTCGACTGCGCTCAATGTGCCGATCGCCCAGTCGGCGGCGTTCGGGATTTATAGCCTGGCGTTCAATCCGGCCAAGGCAGGCTGGAATGACCTGACGGTCAGCGGCGTCGGCGCGCAGATGACGCCCGCCGTCATTGGCAGTCCCGCCGCGGTCGACCTGACGGGAAACATCACCGGCGCCGGGCTGGTGGTGACGTACGGTCCCGTGATCGTCGGCGGCGGCACGCACGAGTTCGACAACTTCCAGATTCAGCCATCGTACAAGCCGGGCGACGTCAATCTCGACACGCTGGTCAACCTGGACGACCTGACAATCATCCGCACGAATTTCCGCAGAACGGTCGCCACGCGCAACTTGGGCGATCTGACGAACGACGGGTTTGTGAACTTCAACGATTTCCGCGAGTGGAAGAACAACTATATCCCGCCGCCGGGCGCCCCGGCCGAGTACGGCGTTCCCGAACCCGGCGGCCTCGCCCTGATGGGGATCGCGCTCTTGGGTTTTGTGCGGAGACGACGGAGCGCCTAGCGCGCTGGCGACGATCAATCTCGGCAAACGTGAATCTCGGCGACCGTGACGAAGCAATGCGTTGATGGCGAATTCAGCAATTGAAGGCTCCTTTGCTATGAAACAGATACTCTCATCGATTGCCGTGACCGTGGCGGCGACCGTGATGTGGACCAGCGCCGCGCAGGCCCAGACGGTGGCGACGTACAATTTCGTGCCCACGAACGCACAGAATTGGAACGTCAACGCGAACTGGCTGAACCCTGTCAGCGGAAATAGTTTTGTGCCCGATGGCGTGATGTTCAACGAGCGCGCGTACATCAACAATGGCCCCATCGCGGGCAACGGCGGCACGGCGTTTGTCGACGCCTCGACGCCGCCTTCGCCCGGCGCCGTGTTCGTCCAGCACGGAACCGCCGAGATCCGCAGCGGAGGAACGCTGACGGTCGTTCAGTCGCTGAACGCGTTGTGGGACGGCTCGGTGACCATCAATGGCGGCGCTCTGCGGGCGAATCTCAACGTGCTGCCCGGCGGCACGTTGATTACCGCGGGGCTGCTCTCCTCCGGAGCCAACCCCCTCAGCACGATCACGGTCGGCGGCGTCGCTGCCGGCACGGCGACGGTCAATGTTCCCGGCGCGATCTTTCGCGGAGCGACCCGCTTCTTCCCCAATTCGGCGTTCACCTCCACGGGGTCGGTCACGTTCAATGCCGGCACGTTCACGGCCGAGATCAATGGCGCCACGAGCCCCGTGCTCAACGTCGGGCAGAACGCCATCCTCGGCGGCACACTGCGAGCGAGCTTCACCGGCGCCGCGCCCGCGGTGGGCGCTTCGTGGCCCTTGCTCAACGCCAACTCGGTCATCAACAACTTCGGCGCCATCACCTCCACGCTCACGCTGCCGTTCAACCAACGGCTCATGACCCGCGTCGTCCCCATCGCCGGTTCGCGGCAGCGGCTCGATCTCGAGCTTGCCGAGATCCTGGTGCTCAACGTCAACCGCGACTCGGGCGCCGTGTCGATCAGCCAGCCCGGCACGACGGGCGTCGGACTCGACAGCTACTCGGTCGTGTCGTCGCAGGGTCGGCTCGTGGCCGCCAACTGGAACAGCGTCACCGACCAAGGCGCCTACAACGGCGGCTGGAGTGAATCGACGGCCAACACTGGCAGCGTTTCAGAACAACGCCCCAGCGGCGTCGGCACGGCCGCGGGCGGCAGCACCGTCGCGCTTGGCTCGATCTACAACGCCCTGGGCGGAACCTTCGCGTCGCAGGTGAACGACGTCACGTTCCAGTATTCCGATTCCGCGGGACGCATCGTC
>JANOIK010000440.1:0-3529 GCA_031407585.1 Planctomycetota bacterium
ACGGCCCCGCACAATGCCTGGGTCGACGCGGCGCTCGTCGCGTTCGCAATTGCGAGCGTGACAGGCGGCATGGCGCCCGTGATGAACCACGGCGTAACGCCACAGCTCGTGGCCCACGCGACGGAACGCGGCGTGACCGAACCCGCCGACTCTGCCGGTTACAAGATCGTGATCGCCAACAACTCGCTGATGAACCGCACGTTGTTCCAGATTTGCATGGCCGCGTGGGGGACGGCGACGATGCTGCTCGGCGCCGCCATGATCGCCAGCGGCAGCGGCTGGAAAGGCCTGGCCGCCGCGGGAATCGGCCTGGGCGTTCTGACCGTCGTCGGCGTGGCGTCCGGACGCCTCACCAACTCGCTGCACGACATGACTGCGGTAGTCCTTGGGCTGGGAGCGTGGATGATCGCCTTCGGCGTGGGCCTCTGCCTCGATCGCGTGCGAGTCGACGGCCGCGCAAGCGGGTAGCCGCTCTCGCCTCGTCTGCCGGAAGACCTGTCCCGCAATAGGTGTGGCGAGCGGCGCAGGCGGCTAAGATGCAGCCATGGGAAAACTCTTGGCCTACGTGTCCTTCCTTATCTCAGGCGCGCTCGCCCTCTGGTTCGTTGCCGGCTGGATCGACGGTATTCTCCGCGACGGTCTTTCCGCGACGGCGTACACGCTCCTGCACTGGCCCGCTGTCGTGCTGACAGTCGCTCTTCCGGCGCTCGCGTTCGTTTTCCTGTGGCTGGGATTTTCCGTACTCCCAGCTCGCCGCCGGGACTGACTTTTCCACCTGCCTTTCCTGGAAATGGGGAAGAAGAGGACAGCCGCGAATCACGCCAATGGGCGCGAAAAAGAAAAGGGACGGGTCCCTAGGGAATGAAGACCCGTCCCCTCGGCTCCCTCCCTACGGCGTGCTCTCGTCCAGCCAGATCGCCTCGTCATCGTTGTCGACGTCACCATCTCCGTCGGCGTCGCCGTCGAACCGCGACGCGCACTCGACCATGCCAAAGTGCGCCTGCAGGATCGCGTCATCGGCCGCGTTCACCGCGCCGTCGCGGTTAAAGTCCGCGCGCCAGTTCACGTGCCCGCCGCTTTGGCCGAACGTGTTCTGCCACACCGTCAGGTCGGCGCCATTCACGTAGCCGTCGCCCGTGGCGTCGCCTTGCGCGAATGTCCGGCCGGGACCGCCCCCGTTGCGCTGCCAAATGAGAAAATCCCGGCCGTTCACATTGCCGTCCATCGAGAAGTCCGCGGCCAGAAACGCGTAGCTTGTCAGGCTGTCGTCCTCGACGAACAACGCCGAGTCGACCAGGTCGTCGGCGACGTCCTGGATGACGAACTTGATCGTGTAGTCGCCCGGCGCGAGCGCCTGGGCCGTCTCCCATGTGCGCGGCGTCGTGAACCCGCCGAACTCGTGGTCGTACTTCGGCACGCTCGGGTCGAAGGCGCCGTTGCCATCCTTGATCGAGTGGTCGCTCGGCGGCAGCGACGAAGGCGTGGTCGGAACCTGGTTCGCCAAAAAATGCAGCGGCCCGCAGTTGTGCTCGTCTTGCAAGTTGAACGGCACGGGGCCGGTCGACTTATTGAGAATCGCGATGTTCTCGTACTCGCTGCTATCGGCGCCCGTGCGTTTGATGAGGATCGCGAACGAGTCGTTGAACTCCTGGTTGATAAACGCCGGGAACTCATCGGAACCGAACACCGTTTTCACTCGCACGAAACCGGGCTTCGAGAGGATGATGCGAAACTGTAAAACGGTCGGATCGCCGCTGAAGGGGGCGTCGAGCTCGAGATCGACGATGGGGGTCAGAGCCCGACCAAGGTCGACGTCGATGATCTGTTGTCCCAGAACGGACGTGGAGACTTCGCCCAGGTGCGTGTTCGTGCCGCCGGAGGGTCCGTTGTTCGGCCCTTGCACGCCGACGCCAAACCCCGTGGGCGGGAGCCCCGGCTGCTCGTCGTCGGTGGTGACGCCCGTCGACAGGACAGCGCCCTGGCTCAGGCCGACGCCGCCGGCGTACACGGCCGTCGGCCCGCCGTTGGCCGTCGGCAGTGGCGTGCCGGCTGGAATCTGTCCGTTCCAAAACACGCCCAGCGAGCGCGGGCTGCTGGGGGTGAGATTGCCGCTCGGAAGTTCGATGTCGGTCGTGATCCCGTTGGCGTGGTAGGTGATGTCGGGCGAGTTGGAATCGACGATCAGGTCGACGAGATCCCACGGCGCCAGAATCGGCTCCGTGGCGATGGAGTTGGCCCACATCGTCGGGGCCTGAGCGCGCGCGCCGGACATTGCCAGTGCGATCGCGAGCCCGAGTGCAACGGTCGAGAGCGTCTTGGTCACGGCTTGTCTCCTTACAGGGGTGAAAAGTGCGAACGCCTCATTCAACCTGTTCGATTCCGCGTCGACCCTCGTGGCTCAATTGGACCGTGCTTCGTGACCATGTCAAATTAATTTTCGACATCTCTACCGAATTATTCGTTGACGCGACGGCGGCGCCCGCGCTGCACCGCTAGCGGCGCAACGAGAAGAACGAGAGACGGCGCAAAGAAGCCTCGTTGGCGACAACGCGCGAATCGCGGCGAAGTGGGGAAGCGACGTTGACTCGCCCCGCGCCGCGGCAGCTACGCCCGGCGCGTTTGACGCGTCCTGGCGACAGCGTGCGAGCAGATCGCCGCTAAGAATGCCAACGGAATGGCGCCCGGCTCGGGAACCGACGTGCTCTCCGGCGTCGGCGCATTCAAGCTCCGCTGCCACAGCAGCAAATCGTCGCCGTCGACGTCGCCGTCCCCATCGCCGTCGGCGCGCATTTGATACCCCGTCTGCCCGAACTGCTCCTGCCAAGTCTGCAGGTCGACGCCGTCGACCGAGCCGTTGCGATCATAGTCCCCGGTGCGCGGCAACGTGTTCGTCACCTGGTAAATGATGCGCGACTTGGTGGTGAGGTACATCTCGCCGAATACGCCTTCGCCCACGCGAAAATCCGTGCGGAACAGGCCGGTCAGGTCGTTCAGGTTGTCGTCATTATCCATCTGAGCCGGTGTGTTGGGGTTGCTGTCGTGATCGAGCGCGAGGTGCAGCTTGTACTTGACGGCTTGCGTCAACTCGCCCGGCGCGTCCCGCAAGGGGTCGAGCGGATCGAGCTGCGTCACCGCGCTGCGCATCGCGTCGAAATCCGTGTGGTACATGTCGCCGTGGTTGAAGGCGAAATTGCCGAAGATCAGCTGATTGTTGAGTGCCGGGTCTGAGCTGTTGCGGATCACGAATCCGCTGGCGATCGAGGTCGCCGTATAGTCCTCGCCGAGCGTCGTGTCTTGGCCGTTGTGGTCGTACTGCGCCACGGGGAAGACGTACCGACTGCCGTACACGTCGATGCCGACAGTCGCCTCGTTCGCTGCCAAAGGGCCGACGCCGTAAATATAGCCGGCGTTGTCGGGCCCCGGATTGCCGGGATAGTTGTTGCCCTGCAAATGGACGAACGTGCCCTCGCGTTTCCCCCAGCCGTAGTTCTCGCCGGGGCGCACCAGGTTGATCTCCTCGACGTTGCTG
>JANOIK010000452.1:0-3555 GCA_031407585.1 Planctomycetota bacterium
GCGAACCTGCGCAGCTTAGAGCTCTGCTTCGCCGCCGTCGCCAGCGCGTTGCGGCACGAGCCGGTCGAGCCGGGCAGCGTCCGCAAGCTGCCCGAGCCGTCCGTGGCTTGAGCCGCTACTCCTTCTTCCCAAACGCGTACACACACACGTGCTTGTACGTCTCGCCGGGCTTCAGCACGCAGTTGGTCCAGCCTTCCCTGCCCTGTTTGTTGGGCGAGTCGGGATAGACCTGCGTCTCCAGACAGGCGGCGCTGCGGTGGGCGTAGTTCTTGCCATCCTTGCCGGCGCCGCCGGTCAGGAAGTTGCCGCCGTAGAATTGGATGCCGGGCTGGTCGGTATACACGGTGAGCGTGCGGCCCGACGCGGGGTCGAGCAACTCGGCAGCCTTCACCAGCTCGCCGGCGGCCGCGGCGCCGCGATTAATCACAAAGTTGTGGTCGTAACCCTTGGCGGAGGTTTCCGTAAGCTCCTCGACGCGGGCGCCGATTGCCGTCGCCTTGCGGAAGTCCAGCGGCGTGCCTTCCACGTTGGCAAACTCGCCCGTGGTGATCAGCGTGTCATCGACCGGCGTGTACTGCTCGGCGTTGATCATGAGCACGTGGTCGTTGATCGTCGGCGATCCGTGCCCGGCCAGGTTGAAGTAGGCGTGGTTGGTCAGGTTGATGACCGTCGCCTTGTCGGTCGAGGCCGAGTACTCGATGCGAATCTCGTTCTTGGCGGTGAGCGTGTAGGTCACGCTGATCGCAAGCTTGCCAGGGTAACCTTCTTCGTCATCGGGGCTGGTGTACGAGAACTTGACGCCGCTCTCCCCGTCTTTGTCGAACGGCTCGCCGGCCCAGACGACTTTGTCGAGACTATGCCCGTCGCCGCCGTGAAGGTGGTTGGGGCCGTCGTTCTTCGCGAGCTGGTATTCTTTGCCGTCGAGCGTGAACTTTCCGCCGGCGATGCGGTTAGCGTAGCGGCCGGTGGTACAGCCGAAGTACATGTTGCGCTCGGACTCGTAGCCGGCGACATCGTCGAAGCCGAACACGACGTCGACTTTCTCGTCGCCGTCAGCGGGGAGTTTGACGCCGGCCAACGTGGCGCCGCGGCTGATGAGCCGGATTTCCATGCCGGCGTCGTTAGTGACGGTGTAGACCTGCACGCTGGTTCCATCGGCCGTTTTGCCAAAGTCGTCGGCTCGCACGGCGGCGCTCGCCGGGTTCGTCGTCATTCCCAAGAGTCCGCCCACTGCCACCGCCACGAAAAGAAGCCGCATCATTTTCGCACTACCTGTAACGAGAGGGTGAGTAGATAAAGGTGAGCGGGCGGGCCTGCTGCGCTTAAATCCTGGCGCCGCGCCAAGCCCCATCAGCATCGCATGTCGGACGCCGCCATGCAACTCGCGACCGATCGCCTGAATTATCGTACGCGGATGACCTTGCCGCCGTTCGGCAGGTGCGGTCTTCTAACCATTGTTCGCCGCAATTTCCCCGACCTTGCCGCACTTCCCGCCGTGTATCCGCTTGCCGAACTCGACGTGGTTCTCCTGTCCCGATGGCAGTTTGCGCTGACCATCATGTTCCACTACCTTTTCCCGCCGCTCACCATCGGCATGGGCGTGGTGCTGGTGTACCTCGAGGGCATGTATCTGAAGACCCGCGACGGGCTGTATGAGGAAGCCGCCCGGTTCTGGACGAAGATCTTTGCCGTTAACTTTGCGATCGGCGTTGCCACCGGCATCGTCATGGAGTTTCAGTTCGGTACGAATTGGGCGATGTACTCGCGGTTCGTCGGAGACGTGTTCGGCTCGGCGCTCGCCGCCGAGGGCATCTTCGCGTTCTTTCTCGAATCCGGGTTTCTCGCGGTGCTGGTGTTCGGCTGGGATCGCGTCGGCCCGAAGTTCCACTTCTTTGCGACGCTCATGGTCGCGCTGGGGTCGATCTTTAGCTCGGTGTGGATCACGATCGCGAACAGTTGGCAGCAGACGCCGGCCGGGCATCACATCGTGCCGATGATGCGCGACGGCAAGCCGTGGGTCGTCGACGGCGTGCCGATCCGCCGCGCCGAGATCGTCGACTTCTGGGCGATGGTGTTCAACCCTTCGAGCGTGCACCGGCTGGTTCACGTGTGGATCGGGTGCTTCATTCTGGGTGCGGCCTTCATCATGAGCATCTCGGCGTGGTATCTGCTGCGCCGGCGGCACGAGGAGTTCGCCCTCCGTTCGTTCACGGGAGCGCTGGGGCTCGCGACGATTTCGAGTCTAGCGATGCTCGTGAGCGGGCATCGGCAGGCACAGAACGTGGCCGAGACGCAGCCGGCGAAGTTGGCGGCGTTTGAAGCGCACTACAAGACGGGGCCGGCGGATTTGAGCCTGTTCGGACTTCCCGACAGCGAGTCGCAGTCCATTCGCGGCAACATCGCGATCCCCGGCGGGTTGAGCCGCTTGATTACGGGCGATCCTGCCGCGGAAGTGATCGGACTCGACCGTTTCCGCCCCGAAGATCGGCCGCCGGTCGCCGTCGCGTACTTCAGTTACCACGTGATGGTCGGCATCGGCACGTTCTTCATCGCGATCACCGTAGTCGCGTCCGTGCTTCGCTGGCGGAATGCGTTGTTCCAGCGGCGGTGGCTGCTCTGGATTTTCGTCGCGGCAGTCGTCCCCGCGTTTGTCGCCAACGAAGCCGGCTGGGCCGCGGCTGAGGTGGGCCGGCAGCCGTGGGTCGTTTACGCGCCGCTCGTGCGCGACGCCGCGGGCGAGCCGATCATCGACCCCGACGGGTATTACCAATACGACGAATCGCAAGGCATGCGCACCGCGGCCGGCGTGTCGCGTGCCGTCGCGGCGGAGCAAGTGCTCGGGTCGATCATCATGTTCGGCGGGATTTACTTTTTGCTGGGTATCCTGTGGATCTTCGTGCTGCACCAGAAGATCACGCACGGCCCCGAGCCCCACGGCGCGACGCCACCCGAGCATCCGCAGCGCGGCGGCGCACTCGCCGCGGCCGCCGAACGCCCAGCTCACGATCGCTCACTGACTGATAAGAAGGAGTAAACTAACCACCAAGACACGAAGACACCAAAAAAACAAAAGAAGTTAAGGGGATTTTGTCCGCAGATGTCGCAGATGGGGACGGACCTTAATGGAATTGATCTGCGAGAACCTGTGACATCTGCGGATAGACTCCTTCTTTGTGTCTTGGTGGTTTAACTCATGGACCTGAACTTTCTCTGGTTCCTGCTGCTGGGCGCGTTGCTCGCCGGGTATGCCATTCTCGATGGCTTTGACCTCGGCGTGGGCATTCTGCATCCGCTAGCGCGAACGGACGAGGAGCGACGCATCGCGATCAGCTCGATCGGGCCCATCTGGGACGGCAACGAGGTCTGGCTCGTCACGTTCGGCGGAGCGCTGTTCGCGGCGTTTCCCGAGGCGTACTCCACGATCTTCGAGGCGTTTTACACCGCATTCATGCTGCTCTTGTTCTGCCTCATCTTCCGAGCCGTAAGCCTGGAGTTCCGCGGCAAAGTCCAGTCGGTGGCGTGGCGGCGGATGTGGGACTTCGCGTTCTTCGCTTC
>JANOIK010000463.1:0-3640 GCA_031407585.1 Planctomycetota bacterium
CAGCGTCGGCCCCTCATCCGGCACGCGGGCGCCGGCGCGAAGATTCTTGAACAGCCAGTACGGCGCATCACCGATGAGCGGCCGCAGCCGGCGGTCGGCGGCAGCCGTGCGCCACGCCAGTGGAATCACCGGGCAGCCCGAGCCCGCGATGCCGACCTGTTGGACGAAGTCGCCGTCGGCGGCCGCAAACGCCCGCAGCACGCGCGGCGGCACGGGCGCCTGCCAATCGCGGTCGGGGCTCACGGGGCGATGATTGACGAAGTGCAGCAGCTTGGCGTACCCCGCAGTGTCCCAGCCGTAACGAATCGGCGTGCCGAACGTTACGAAGTCGAGCGCAACACCGCCGAGCGGATCGCCGCCGGCGAGTAGCATCTCTTCGACGCGCTGCCACACGGAATACGAGATGCGGCCCGATCCGCTGCGAAAAAACGGCTGCGCCGCTTCGAAGAACCTGCGCCGCGCGGCGACATCGCCGCCGAGCAGGTTGGTCGCGATGGCGAAGACATTGCCGCCGTGACTGTGCGCCCAAAGCTGGATGCGCGGAACGCCGACCACTCCTAAATTTGAATCACCTCCGGCCCCCTCCCCCTCCGAGGGGAGGGCTGGGGAGGGGGGTGAAGCGGAGTCGAGTGACTTACTGGTACCAGCTTCTTCCCCCCTCCCCAGCCCTCCCCGCCGAGGGGAGGGAGCCGGAAGATTCAGAAGAATATGTTGGGCGCGTTGGACCAACTCATCAATCAACCGCACCGCGCCATCCGCGCGCGCGATGTGCGTATTCTGACTCGACCAATTGAATCGCCGCACGGGAATCGTCCGCCCCGCCCCGGCGCTTAGCCCGCGCTCCAACCGCTCGGCAAATCCGCGCGAGTAATTCCCCGTCTCACCGAGCAGCAGATCCATCGCGCCCTTGGAAAGCTTGCGAAGCTGCTCACTCAAGCCAGGCGCCACACGGGCGAGCTCCGTGAGTATTCCCAGCAGGTCGTTCCCGCAGAACGTGCCGTGAACGAGATACACGGCCGCCACGTTAGCCCGCCCAAACGCAGCGCCAGCGGCCGCCATCCGCGCGGCGAACTCAGGAGACGATGGCTCGCTCGGCCGCCCCGACGGGAGCAAACGGTACGGCGAAGTGGGGCGCGCGGACCGGTACTCTTGGCGTCGAAATCGGTTCTCCCTCGGCATCGCTCGCGCCTCGCGCTCCGTTCGAGCTATCGACGCGCAGCATGGCGCTTCCGAGCGGCGCCACGCCGAGCGATCCGTTCCAGGTTTCGTAGGGCCGCCCCCGCCGTTCGTCGTCCTTGAAGAACGCCAGGTAGGTCAGCGTGTCGGCGGCGATGAACTCGTGCTCGCTGGGGGCGAAACGCGTCTGATCGTACACCCGCCGCCACGTGCCCGAGTTGAAATACGCCTGATGCAAGACATACCCTTCGGCGAAGCTCGCGTCCAGCGGCACGACCTCGGCCGTGTGCGTGTGGCCGTAGACGATGTGCCGGGCCCGGCGGTTGCGGAAATCCTGCTCGCTGAGGGCGTGCTGGTAGAACGAGCTCGAGTCGGCCCCGCGGAGCTGCCACATCCACTGGGCGACCCAACTGGCCCAACCCACGCTCAGCCGGCGGCTAAACTTCAGCGCCTTCTGCAGGCCGTCGACGATGTCGACCGGGCACCACGAGTCGCGGTTCTGCACGAACGGATTTTCGAGGAACTCGTCCGCCAGCGCGTCCCACACCTTC
Source organism: Planctomycetota bacterium (assembly GCA_031407585.1). Lineage (GTDB taxonomy): Bacteria > Planctomycetota > Planctomycetia > Pirellulales > Lacipirellulaceae > Lacipirellula. The sequence goes on from JANOIK010000463.1 coordinate 1,728, forward strand.
TTCACTTGCTTCCGCACCGACGGCTGCGGGCAGGATCGCTCCAGCAGGCCGTCGATCCACACGGGGATCAGCAGCAGCGGGCGGATGTTGTCGATCTCGCGCAGTCCGGCGAGCGCGCTGGGCGGCAGGTCCTCGCCAAGCTGCTGGTTCACCGCGACGCCGAACCGGGTGAGCAGCTCGATGACCACCGCATCGCCCAGGCTGCTCGCGTTGCGGTCGCCCTCGTAGTTGAAGGGGTCGTACACGTCGCCGTGCCGGGCGAACACTTTGTGCCGCCGCAGCGTTTGCAGCAGCTCGTTGTCTTCCCACGCCTCGTGGGGAAACGGCGCCTCGGGGCTCGTCGCCAGGCCCATCGCGCTGGCGATCTGCCGCCGCAGCACGTTGTAGTTCTCGCCCGGCAGATGGAAGAACCAGTCGTGGTTCCCCACCATGTAGTGAATCCGCACCGGGACGGTTTCGTGACCCCGATCGGCGACGCGGCCGATGCGCGTGGCGGCCGGGATCGTGAGCCCCTCGGTCGCGAGCTTGCGGAACTCGGCGCACGCCTCGTGATTGTGCCGCAGGATGTCGGTCGTGATTTGCGAGGCCTGCTCCCACAGCCGCGGCGACGAGATCGCGTCCCACGGCCGCACGGGCGAGTCGAGCCAGCGCACCGAGCGGATGACGTCGAGAATGTCGCCGAGCAGCACGAGGTCCACGCGCTCGACCGGGCGGTAGCCGCCGTCGCGCCGCTGCGACGCCCCGCAGGCGAGATCGACCAACCGTTCGCGCAGCAACTGGAACGCCCCCGGCGAGATCGTCGATCCGCTGGTGCCGTCGGACAGGTGCAGGTCGCTGATGATGACCAACATGGGCGAATCGCGAACGAGTCGTGGGTTCTGAGGAGTCGAAAGCCGTGCTGGCACTGCGCGCAATGGGCGCGCGGCGCCGCTGGGCATCCGTCGTCAGCTATCGGCACACACCCGGCGCGAGATTGAGGATTGTTCCGATTGCATTAGGGCGCCGGCGCCGCGATTGGGTGGCACGCCCAAGGTCCGCCGCAGGTTGCTTTGAATCCGCCGCGGCGGGGCGTGGTGCGGTTGGGCAGAGTCTTGCCTGCTTCAACCACGCCCTGCGAAGACTTGAGCGTGCCACCCGACGCGCACGAAAAAACCCGCCGACGATGGGAATCGCCGGCGGGCACTTGCCACTGGTGGCTTGGTCACGCGCCGGCCCTTGCGGACCCGCGCGCGTGCGTTTGACTTAGTAAATTCCCACGCCCACGGACACGCCGGGGCCGTAGAAGCCGGGGCCGCCGTACACCCGCGGGCCATACCCGCCGTAGTACGCGCGATGGCGATACGGTCGGTACACCGGTCCGTACGCCACGCGACGGGCCACCGGGTACGGCGGCAACACGGCGCGAGCCGCGAGCCGGCCGCCGCGGAAGATGATCCCCGCATCGGCCTGCGGCGCGGCCGCGACGGCAAAGCCGCCGAGCACCGCGAGAATCACAAGGGTTCGTTTGATCGCGGACATGATGGTCGTCCTCCTCTGAACATGATGCTTGCGTGATGCGCGTCTCTGGGCAGGCTTCAGAGGCGGCGCGCTGGTCACAACATTTTAAGGGGCTGGCGCCCAGGGTCTACATGAGTCCCTTCGCCCCGGGCTTTGGCCCACACCCCGTTAGACGCACGAACCGCGTGAAAAGTTCAAATCGTTCCGCCGCCCGCAGGTCGCAACCGACTGCGGCGTTTGGCTTTGCGCAAAAGCAAACCGCCCGCTAGCTCTCGCGAGCTAGCAAGCGGCGCTCCTATCGTTCGCTACCCGCACACTCCTGGCGAACGACAGACGTTTCGGATGTTTCGTGGGGCGAGGCGTTTGTGCGTGGCCTTCAGCCCGCTTCCATCAGCAGTTCAGCTGACTTCAGCTCA
>JANOIK010000051.1:0-2412 GCA_031407585.1 Planctomycetota bacterium
ACGTGCCGGCCGAGATCGCCGAGCGTGAGGGCATCGCCCGCGCGGAGCCGCGCCGGCAGGTCGTCCTCGATCCGCACATCGCCGCCGGGAAGCACGGTGAGCGCGATGCCCGCGGCGTTCAGTTCGATTTGCAGCTCCGCAACTCGCCGGCGAACGTCCTCGCCGCGATTGCGCCCGGCATAGGCGTCCAACTGGTGCGGCGTCGCAATGATGGTTCGCGTCCCATCGGCCGCGGCCATTCGCGCCATCGCGAGCGACATGGCAAGGTCCGCAGCGCCGTCATCGACGCCGGGGAGCAGGTGGCAGTGGATATCGACGAACGCAGGCGCCATGAGGCCAAGGTCGCGGGCTGCTAGCGGGGGCAAGACAAAGCGGGCGGCAGAGTATAGCGACGCCCAAAGCGCGGTCAAGCCGCGTCGAAGGGGCGGGAGAGGGGAATGGGCCGCGGAGGAACGCGGATTTGGGAGATGGACGCGGATCGGAACGAGTCGTTTCAATTCACTCCTTCTTTGATCCGCGTGAATCCGTTTAATCCGCGTTCATCCGCGGCCAATTCTTAGACAATGCCAGCACGCGCCGGCTGATCGTCGCGCGTCCCAAAACAAGAAAAGTATCTCGATTCGCGACCAGTTTGATGGTTGCCCGGTCAGCGGCCTCGCTAGCGGTGCAGGCACGACGAACTCGTAACCATTTACAAGTCAAGCACTTCCGTCTGCGTCGTTTTTGCGGGCCCCGCATCGCGCCCGTTGGCATGGAGGTTGCTTGAAATGGTCGTCACTCGGTCAATGCGACCGGAACAACCCCCTCGCGGGAAGGCCATACAGGCTCGCTCGATTCGATCTTTTAGGAGGAAGTAGGGATGCTCGTACTCAGCAGAAAAATTGGTGAGAAGATTCACGTCGGGAACGATATCACGATCGAAGTGCGGCGAGTCGCGGGCAACCGCGTGACGCTGGCTGTTGAGGCCCCCCGCGAGGTTCGTATCCTCCGCGGCGAGCTGAAGGAAGCGGCCGAAGCGTTTGAGCCCATCGAGCCCGAAGTCACGCCGGAACCGCGTCGCCGGCTTCCGTTGTCGGCCGACACGTTCATCATTTCACATGACCGGATGCACTTGCCGCCGACGATGCCCCACGTTTTGGGCTAAGTCGTGGCGAACCCCCTGTCACCGGGAGGTCGGTGCATCCGACAAGACATCGTGTTTAATTGCCTTTGAAGCCGCCCACCGTATGAGCGCCTCTCACGTTCTGATTTTCCCCTGAACGTCTTTTACAGAACGGCGCTTTGCGGATCAGCTTTGCAATCGGAGTGCGACCCCACTCTGATGCTAGCTGCGGGCGGCTTCTTTTTTGCGCTGATGCCGTCCCGGGCGGGGGCCGTCTGCGATGGGCAGTGGGCAGTCTTTCATCATTGATCTGCTAGCAGTCCCCACTGTCTGTCGCTGACGGCCCTGCCGGATGCGTCCCGAAGAAGAGCGCCGAAGAGTGCGTCGAACTTGACGCCCCCCGCGGGAAAGTCCTAATCTCCCGCCCTCTAGGGGGATGCGGCCATCTTGCTCGGAGCGCTTAAGCTCCGCGTGCGCCGCCCCGCTCTTGCCCACCGGGCTCGATCCATGGCGCGTGCTGGCATTCCTACAGCGACGGTTTGCACGCGCTGCGCGCGTGCGCGCACGTCTGCTGTTGCACGTCGGTTAGCCGCGCACGCATTCCTCGCCGTTTGGATGCCGCTGGCGCTCACGGTGCTCACGGCCCCCGGCTGCTCCACCACACGCTGGGTCTCGCTACGCTCCTCGCCGCGAAACCCACTCTCCGACACGCTCGGCCTCGTCACACGCCAGGGCCCGAAGCCGACGCCGCGCACCGTGCAACTGCTCCGGCGGTACGACCTGGAGAAGAAGCAAGGCGACCGTGCGGCCCTGCTGGCTGAACTCGGCGAGATCAATCGCCGGGAGCCGAACCGCGAGCACCTGTACGCCCTGGCGGAGCTGGCCTATGTCGGCGCCAAGCGGGCCGACGGCGCCATGCAGCAGGACGAGGCTCTGGAGCTCTACGGCACGGCGGTCGTGTATTCGTACCAGTATCTGTTCGACAAGAACTACCCGGCGCCGAGCAACGAGTTCGACCCGCAGTTCCGCTTCGCGTGCGACCTGTACAACGCGGCCCTCGAAGGCACGCTCCGCATCGCCCAATCGCAGGGCGCCCTGCGGCCGGGCGCCACGCGGGTGATCAAGACCGCCAACCGCGAGTGCGAAGTAAAGATCGTGCTGGAAAGCAAGGGTTGGCACGCCGAGGATTTCGACCATGTCGAGTTCGTGTCCGACTACGAGGTCCACGGCCTGCGGAATCACTACCACAACTACGGCCTCGGCGTGCCGCTGATCGCCGTGCGGCGGCATCACGAGGACGCGGATCCGCG
>JANOIK010000495.1:0-2699 GCA_031407585.1 Planctomycetota bacterium
GCCATCGAGCACCGAGCAGTTGAGCCCGCCGTTCAGCACGGCCTTCTCGCCGCTGGTGCCCGAGGCCTCCAGCGGGCGACGCGGGTTGTTCAGCCACACGTCCACGCCCTGCACCATGTGACGGCCGACGTTGATGTCGTAATCCTCGACGAACACCACGCGACCGGCGAACCGCGGGTCGTGCCGCAGGTTGGCGATCTTCTGGATCAGCCGCTTGCCCGGCTCGTCGGCCGGATGGGCCTTGCCGGCGAAGATGAACTGCACCGGCCGATTCGCGTCGTCGATCAGGTCGGCGATGCGGTCGATATTCTGCAGGAACAGATCGGCCCGCTTGTACGTGGCGAAGCGGCGTGAGAAGCCGATCGTCAGCGCGTTGGGGTCGAGCACGTTGCGGGCGGCTTCGATGATCGCCGGATCCTCGTTGCGGCGGCGGCTCTGGCGGCTTACGCGACGGCGCACGAACTCCAGCAGGCGGCTCTTGAGGGCGTTGTGCGTCTCCCACAGCTCGCCCGCGTCGATCTTGTAAATATCTTGCCACACCTCGGGCTCGCCCATGCGGTTGTGCCACTCGGCGCCCAGATACTTGTCGTAGAGCATGGCCATGGGCCCGGCGAGCCACGACGGAATGTGGACGCCGTTGGTGATGTGGCCGATGGGGATTTCCTCTTCCACGCGCCACGGCCAGAGGTTGGCCCACATGCGGCGCGACACGTAGCCGTGCAGCGAGCTCACGGCGTTGGCCCGCCGCGAGAGCTTCAGGCCGATGACGGTCATGCAGAAGGTCTCGCCCTCGTTCTGCGGCTCGACGCGGCCGAGGCCCATGAGCTGCTCGTACGAGATGCCGAGCTTCTCGCGCAACGGGCCGAGATGCTCTTCGATGAGCCGACCGTCGAACCGATCGTGCCCCGACGGCACGGGCGTGTGCGTGGTGAAGTCGGTGCGCTGGGCCGTTTCTCGCAGCGCTTCGTCGAACGACACGCCGTCGTCTTGCATCTTCGAGCGGATGACCTCGAGCGGTGCAAACGCGCTGTGGCCTTCGTTCAGGTGGAACGCCCCGGCGCGGATCCCTAAGGCGCGCAACGCCTTGACGCCGCCGACGCCGAGCACCAATTCCTGGCGGATGCGCGTGCGCACGTCGCCGCCGTAGAGCCGGCTGGTCAGCTCGCGATCCTCGGGGCTGTTGCCCTCGACGTCGCAGTCGAGCAAGTACAGCGGCACGCGGCCCACCCGCATGAGCCACACCTTGGCGAGCAGGATGCCGCCGCGGGTTTCGATCTCGACGGTGATCGGCCGGCCCTTGGTGTCGCGGGCGGGCTCCATGGGCAGGTTCTCGACTTTCGTGTCGAGGTACTCCTCCTGCTGCCAGCCGTCGTCGTCCAGGTGCTGCTTGAAGTAGCCCTGGTCGTAGAACAGGCCGAGGGCGACCAGCGGCACGCCGAGGCCGCTGGCACTTTTGATGTGGTCGCCGGAGAGGACGCCGAGGCCGCCGCTATAGATGGGCGCCGACTCGTGGATGCCGAACTCCGCGGAGAAGTACGCTACGGGCATCGAGCCGAGCACGCCGGCCTCGCGGGCGGCCCAGGTGCTCTGGGTGTTTTCGAGATAATCCTTCAACCGGCGATACGCCTGGTTGATACGCGTGTAGAGCACCATCTCGCTGGCGCGCTCGGCGACCTGCTGCGGCGTCATCTCGCTCAGCAGGGCGATCGGATTGTGGTCGAGCTGCCGCCACCGCACGGGGTCGAGCTCGCGGAAGAGGTTCACCACCTCGGGGTGCCAACTCCACCACAGGTTGCGGGCAAGCTGGGTGAGCTTGTCGTGGAGCGCCTGGGGGGTGAGCTCGGTCCAGTTCGACCGGGGATTGGCGGGAACGCTTGGGGGAATCTCAGTCTGACTCATGCGACTTGCCTTCGTGGTTGGGCCGCCAGGACGCCAAGACGGCGATTATACCGCGACTGCGGCCGAACGCGACTGTTATTTCTCGACTTACGTCGAGGAAGTGCGGCGAAGCAGGACCGCCGGTAAATGACCCCTTCAATTGCGAAACAGCCCTACGCCGCTTAGAGTTAAGGTGCGGCGGGCGGTTTCACGCCGACTGGCAATTGCCCTCGCATCCCTTGGCCTACGGCGCACTTAGGGCGCAGCTTCTCATGACGATTTCCGACGCTTACGGGCCCGGCCGCTTCGGACTGTCGTTCGAGCTGTTTCCGCCGAAGTCGGCCGAGGCGCTCGCGAGCCTGGAACACCACGTGGCGGAGCTGGTGAAGTTCGACCCCAGTTTTGTCACCTGCACGTACGGCGCGGGCGGATCGACGCAGGACCGCACACTCGAGGTGATTGCGGGCGTCCGTCAGCGGCACGGGCTGCCGGTGGCTACCCACCTAACCTGTGTGGGGCGAACCCCCCCGGAGCTGCGGGCGTACCTGAGCAAAGCGGCGGAACTGGGCATCGAAAACGTCGTCGCCCTGCGGGGAGACCCCCCCAAGGGGGAGACCGCGTTTACCCCCGTGGCGGGCGGATTTAGCTACGCGAACGAGCTGGTCGCGTTCATTCGGCGAGAGTTTCCGGGCGCCGGAATCGCCGTGGCAGGTTATCCTGAGACTCATCGGGAGGCGGCGAGCCCGCAGGCCGATCTCGACAACCTGAAGCGGAAGGTGGACGCCGGCGCCGACGTGGTGATCACCCAGTTGTTCTACAAC
>JANOIK010000516.1:0-4609 GCA_031407585.1 Planctomycetota bacterium
CGCGGCCGCCGGCACCAGCGTGCACTGAAAATCTCGCTGCCCCACGGCGGCCAGCCAGGTCTTCAGCCGCTTGTTGAACGCCGTCAACTCGGCGCCCTTGTCCGGCGCCTGGCAGTTCACCGTGAGCCCCGTCGCCGCGACGGCCTTCGCCAGCCGCGTGGTCGCGGGCCACGAACCAACCTCGAGCACCAACGTGGCGTCGGCGTACGGCTTCGCCACGTAGTCCTCGAGCTCCGCCCGCCGGTCCTTCACCAGGTCATCGGCGTCCTCGACCACGACGATGCGCTGCTCACTGCCGAATAGCGACCGCGCGCTCAGGGCGTCGAGCACATCGCGGAGCTCGCAGTCGCCGTCGAGAATATCGACCGAGTCCTTACCCTCGGGGCCGGCCATTCGGTCGACGAGCGCGCGCCGCGCCTCGTGCTTGAGGAACCCCTCGTCGCCCACCAAAGCGCACACGGGCGTCGCGGCCAGGGGAGCCGTTTCGAGGAGCAGGTCAAACGCCGAGATCGCGGTCGTACTCTTCGCCATGCGGGCGATTGTACCCGACGCCAGACTCGGGGTGCCATGCTCTGGTCGCGTGAGCATGCGACCTGCCGCCGGACATGCCCACGTCGGTGGACCTCCGTGGGCATGGCACCCATCCTGCAGTACTCAGCCTTCCGCGGGGCGAACGCCCGACGCTGTGCGGTAACGGTTGGGATCCGCCTGCCCCTGCACGGGCCGCACGTTCCGCAGCCGGCCGGTGGGACGCGGCAGGTTGAGATCAACCGCCGCGGGTGACTGCTGGACCGCGACGTTTCCCGCCTGGTCGCGTACTTCGATGCGCAGAAACACCTGCGGCGGCGCGTCGCGTCCAAGCCGCCACGCATACTCGCCGCCGTTATCCAGATCGGTCGCGATCGTGGTCCACGGCCCCTCGGTGGAAGCACTGTAAAACAACCCCACGGGCCGCGGCGCCAGATTCTCGTCCGCCGCCGTCCACCGAATCACCACCTGCCCGGCCTGCAGTCCTTGTCCGAGTTCCGCCGCACGCAGCTCGGTGCGCGGCGGCGCCATGTCGATGCCCACCATCATCTCGGGCTGCTCGCCCGGTTGCGGCGTGGGCGCCGCCACGCCGTTCCCGCCCGCGACCGCAATGCGGAATCCGTACACGCCCTCAGCCGGCACGGTCACGCGCATCGGGCTGCGATTGTCCTGATCGACGCCGAGGCTCTGCCACTGTCGGCCGCCATCCTTCGTGCCCCAGAGCTCCACTTTGGCGACGCCCCACGGGCCCACAGTTTGAATGTCGTAGTCGAGGTCGAACGTGAGCGAGTTGACCCACGGCGTCGCGGCGCCCGGCTGACCTACGGCCGGCGGCGCGCTGTAGTTGGTTTCAGGTGGCGTGATCGGATCGCTGCGCGTCCACCCGCCATCGCTGGGCGGCAAAGCATTCGTAGGCAGGGCAGGGGCCGGTCCCGCGAGTGTTGGCGCCGCCACGCTCGGAAGCAGCGACGGCGCGGCCACCCCGTCACCAAACTGGGCGCCCGGCTGTTGCGACCCGCTGCCCGCCGCCGATGTCGCATCGCTTGCAAACGTGTTATGGAATCGCGTGTCGCCCGATCCGCTCTCCGGAGCGCGATGCGCCTCGGACGCAAACGAGTTGTTCGCGGGCCACTCCAGTGGCGAGCGCGGCCCGTCCGCCGGCGCCCCAGCTTGCGGTGCGAACGCCGGCCCCTCGAGACTCGGCGGCGCCAGTTGCGGCCCCGCGCCCGGATCCACCAGCGCGCTCACCATCGACGCCTGCGCCTCGGCCGTCCCCGGATTCCCGGCCGCGTCTTCCATCATCATGCGAAACTTGACGGCGCCCGCCGTACGCGGCGGCGTCCACGACGCCTGACCCAGCAGTCGGTCTGGCTGATTGACGTCCGGCGGCCCCGCAACGACGCGCTGCCACTCGCCGCCATCGAGCTGCGCCTCCAAGCGCAGCGACTGCGGCTTGAGCCGTATGTCCTTGCCTTCGTAACGCAGCATCACCTGCCCGGTCGCGTCGAGCGCCGCGGCGAGTTGGAGCGTCGGCGCCTGCGTGTCGACCACGATTCGCAAGAGCGGCGCGGCGATCTGCTCCGGCCAAACCTTGCCGCCCCGATCGCTCATCCGCACCGCGAACGCATACTCGCCGTCGGCCGCCGCGTGATAGCTGAACCCGCGCACGTGCGGCTCGGCCTCCTGCAGCACGGCCCACTGTTGCAAGCCGTCGCGAGAGACGAGCAGTTGCACCTTGTCGATCTTGCCCGCGTCGCGATCGGAGACCGTCGGCTGGTAGGGAATGAAGAACGTCCGCTGCCGCCAGTAATGCGGCTCGACCTGCCCGTGTGCCGCGTCCGGCAACGCCAGCGCGACGCCCACCGCCAGAAGCGGAAGTGCGAGCCACGCCGTGTGAGCGGTTCGACCCATGGGAAAGCAAGCCGCCGTCGCGAGGCACCTGAGCGCAGGGGCAGCGGCGCAACGGGCGCACCGCTCCCCAGTCGCATTGATCGGTGCTCGGTCCCGCGGCCCTTGATGGAAGGCGCCGGCGCGCATCGCGGCGACGGTGGGGCAAACTCTGCCGGGCACGAGACTTGCGGCCACGCCGAGCGGCTGCGACGCGGGCGTTAAGCTGGACTCTAGCCCGCCGCGTCGGCATAATAGGTAAGACCGGGGCAGCTTAACAGGCGTCGGGGCGCGAGCGCTCGCGTCCAACGTTTCACCATGGCTACCATGGCAGTCACCTCCACCGAAATCTACGAAGGCCTGGTGCGTGCGGGCCTGCTGTTCGCGCTGATCTTCGTTCTCTCGGCGCTCGTCCTGGCGGCGGCGCGAAAGATGCGCGATCGCAGCAATAACGCCGCGCCGGACGCCCACGAAATCATGACAAACTTCCGCCGCGTCTACGAACGGGGTGGACTCAGCGACGAAGAATTCCGAACTATCAAGGCCAAGCTAGCAGACGATCTCAAAGGCGCGGCAAACGATAACAGGAACGCGGGTTAGGATGCAGGAGAACGCGCCGCGGACAACGGCTGTTGCGGTTGTCCGGCGGCGATAGCTCTGGCTGCACTCGCGAAGCGGCGAAGGTCGATGAACGACCACCGTTGAAGGTGCGTAGAGGATCAGAAGTAAGGGCTCGAGCCAGCTCGGCAAGGATGTCCCGACCGGCAGGATGTGACGATTCGCGGCCAAGCGTGATGGACACGCGGAGTGAGAGCCGAAAGCTCTCGCTCCAAGGCGCCGCGAAGCGGAGATTCGAGCGACAACATTGATCGAATGCGATGTCCGCGGGACGGCGATGCCCCGCAGACTCGCGCCGTGTCGGGTTAAAGGAGATTGGCATGCCCACGGGCCGGGACATTACTGGCGGTCGTCGAGGAAGCACCTCGAAGAAAAACGCCTTCTGTTCGTTCTGTCGTAAAAGCTACCGCGACGTCGGCCCCTTGGTCGAAGGACCGGGCGACGTTTACATCTGCGGCGAGTGCATCGAGCTCTGCCAGTCGATCCTCGACCAGGAGCGCAAACGCCGCGGCTCCTCGAAGCAGCTGTTCACGAAGATTCCCAGCCCGCGCGAAATCGTCGCCGAGCTGAATGAATACGTCATCGGCCAGGAAGCGGCGAAGCGCGTGCTCGCCGTGGCGATGCACAGCCATTACAAGCGACTCGTGGCCGCCGAAGAGGAGGCCGAAGTCGAAATCGACAAGTCGAACATCCTGCTGGTGGGCCCGACGGGCTGCGGCAAGACCTTGCTGGCCCGCACGCTGGCCCGCAGCCTCAACGTGCCGTTCGCCATTGGCGACGCGACCACGCTGACCGAAGCCGGTTATGTTGGCGAAGACGTGGAGAATTTGCTCCTGAAGCTGCTGCATGCCGCCGACTTTGATATCGAGGCGGCTCAACGCGGCGTGCTGTACATCGACGAGATCGACAAGATCGGCAAGACGAGCAACAACGTTTCGATCACCCGCGACGTGTCGGGCGAAGGCGTGCAGCAGGCGTTGCTCAAGATGCTCGAGGGAACCACGGCCAACGTGCCTCCGCAAGGCGGCCGCAAGCACCCCGAGCAGCAGTACATCCAGATCGACACGACGAACATCCTGTTTGTGTGCGGCGGAACGTTCGACGGCGTGCAGGACATCATCAGCAAGCGGCTGGGCAAGCGGTCGATCGGCTTCGGCCAATCGGGCGACTCGGCCGCGGACCTGAGTCTGGGCGATACGCTCGCCCAGGTGAACTCGGACGACCTCATCGAGTACGGGTTGATCCCCGAGCTCGTCGGGTGTCTGCCGGTGATCAGCGCGTTGCGTCCGCTGGACGAGAACTCGCTAGTGCAGGTGCTGAAGGAGCCCAAGAACGCTCTGACCAAGCAGTACCAGCACCTGTTTGCGATGGAAGAGGCCGACTTGAAGTTCACCGACAAGGCCCTGCAGGCGATTGCCCGCAAGGCAGCGGAGCGCGAGACGGGCGCCCGTGGACTGCGGTCGATCATCGAGACGGTGATGCTCGACATCATGTTCGAGCTGCCCGATCAGCCGCGCGGCAGCCGGTACGTCATCACCGACGACGTGGTGGACGGCCGGGCCAAGCTGTTCGGCGA
>JANOIK010000527.1:0-2424 GCA_031407585.1 Planctomycetota bacterium
CGCCTTGGCCAGCCGTTTCGCCGCCCCCGATAGGCTGAGAAATCGTCAGCCCTTCGTCGCCGCGGCTGACCATCAGCGCGGCATACGTCTGGCCCATCACGACGAGACCGGCGCGGTCGTCGCCGTCGCCGTGGAACTCGACCACGGTCGTGGCTTGAAAAGCCGGCGCCGGGAACTTCTGCAGGAGTTGATTGGGCGCCGTCGTCAGGTTGTGACCGGACGGCGGGACGGAATTCAACCGCAACCACTTCGGTCGATCGTCGAGCGAGCACCACCCGGCTTGGGGATTGCCCTGCCACTGCCACTGCAGCCCGAGGGCGCCGTCGAATTCGTCGGTCGTCTGCGGAACTTTGATGGGACTGGAGTCCCCGGCGGCGGGCTCGCGGTATTCGGCGACGGGCTCGCCGACGCCGTTGTGGTCGTAATCGACGCCCATCACCGGCCAGTCATCCTGCCATGTCATCGGGTTGAGGTGCATGACCCGGCCGTAGGCGCCGCGGTCCTGAAAGTGCAGAAACCAGTTCTCGCCATTGGCAAGCTCGACCCACCCGCCCTGGTGGGGGCCGTTGATGGACGTTGAGCCTTGCTCCAACACGCGACGAACTTCATACGGGCCGAAGACTTTGCGGGACCGGGCCGCGAGTTGATAGCCGGGCTTCACGCCGCCGGCCGGCGCGAAGATGTAGTACCAACCGTTGCGGCGATAGAACTTGGGGCCTTCGATGGTTGGGTAGATTTCATTGCGGCCGTCGATCACGAGGTGCTCTTCGCCAAGGACGGCGCTGCCATCTGGCTGCATCTCCTGCGCGACGATGATGCTGTTCTTTCCGGCACGGCTCTTGGCAAAGGCGTGCGTGAGATAGGCCTTGCCGTCGTCGTCCCACAGGGGGCACGGGTCGATCAGGCCCTTGCCCTCTTTGACCACATGCAGCGGCGACCACGGGCCGGAAGGGTCCTTGGTGCGCGTCATGAGAATGCCCCAGTCAGGGTCGCCAACGAAGATCCAAAAGTAGCCGTCGTGGCGCCGAATCGATGGCGCCCACAGGCCCTGGCCATCGAGCACCTCGTTAAACCGCTCCGGCAGACGCTCGACCGCGTGGCCGATGAGCCGCCAATTGACGAGGTCCCGCGAGTGCAGCAGCGGCAGGCCGGGCACGCAATTGAAGCTGGACGCGGTGAGGTAAAAATCTTCGCCGACGCGAATCACATCGGGATCCGAATAATCGGCGAAGAGAACCGGGTTCTTGTACGTGGAATCGCCCAGGTCGGCGACCCACGGAGCGCGCAGCTTCTCTGCCGTCGCGGCATGGCAGACGAGGAGGCTTACGAGCGCGCCGAGCGCGAGGGTCAAGCGGCCGCGACGGGGGCGTGCCGTGCATTGCTTCGATGTCATCACAGTTCTCATGGAGAGGAATTGGCCGCGGCGTCGAGCGACCCGAATGACTCGGGCCACGCGGCGCCGGCAAGCTCGTTGAGATAGAGTTCGAGATTGGTGTAACCCCCAGCGGCGATGCGCGCGCCGTCGTCCGCGGCGGCGGGGTCGAGATCGTGCGTGCGCTCCCAGTCATCGGGCAGGCCGTCGCCATCGCCGTCCGCGGGCGGGTCCGTCGACCGCAGCTCCGGCCAGCCGCCGACGTCGTTCTGCGAATCGATGATCCGGCCCGTGCCGTTGCGTACGTCATCGACGATGCGCGAGTCGACGCCGTCGCGCGCGGGCAACACGGCGCCGGCGTGGGCGAGCACGGCGTCGTAAGCGTCGCGCGGCGTCTGCGTGCGAACCGGCGGCGCGTCGTACGGTTTGCCGACGATCACCTGATCGCGCTCGATGCCGTCGTCGATCATCACGGCGCTGGGGTTGTCGTGCGAGCCGTCGTCCCAGCCTTCGAACACCGTGTCCGCAAAATAGCCGCGGGCGCTCGGGCTACTGATGCGAAACAGGACGTGCGGATGAGCGGTGCTGGGCCCGGACTTCACGTAGTTGGCCACGTAGTTGAACTGGGCCTCTTCGCCGCCGTAGGCGTATCCGCCGCCGGTGTTGTAGATCACCATGTTGCGGATATCGACGAGCACGCCCGGGCCGGCTTTCTCGATTCGCGGCGCCCGGCTGTCGCAGTGGGCGAGCAGATTGTGGTGGTACGACCCGGCGCCGCCGCGGCCGTCCCAGCCTGTGCCGTAGCCGTGGGCGCCCTTGCTGTGAGCGGACTGCCGCAGCGGCTCCGACAGAATGCACCACTGCACTGTCACACGGCCGCTGCCTTTAACCACGTCGTTGATCGAGTCGGTCGACCAGCTCATGGAGCAGTGATCGATGATGACGTCGTGGGCGCCCCATACGGTCAGGGCATCGTGCTCCTCGTGCAGCAGGTCGCCGGGGCGGAACCGCAGGAAGCGGAGGATGCAGTCGTCGGCGCCGACCACGACGTC
>JANOIK010000559.1:0-2460 GCA_031407585.1 Planctomycetota bacterium
GTGCATCCGGCAATCACAAGCAGCACCGCCGCGGCGAGGGCGACGCTTCCTGTCGTAAATTGAAATCTGCGTGACATTGTTTTCTCCCTGTAGAGATAGTTCTTCGCGCCGCGCCGCGGCGAATTATCTGCGCTCAAACGAAGTGTGTGCGCAACAGTGCCAAAACTAAAGCAATTGAGACGGCGATAGGACGCCGATGATGCTCGGGCGACGGACTTAACTGGTCACGGCCCGGCGAAAGAGGCGTAGGTTAACACCGCAGCTTGTGATAAGCGCGCAGTATCTCCCTACCGTATACGCCGCAGGGCCTGAAATTGCCCATGCGTAGCGTTGATGCAACGTCCAACTCCAGCGAAGCAGAAGGAACGTCGGCGAACCAGAACGTGGAGAAAAAGCCACTCAGCGAATCAAGTGATCGTTGGCCCACGTCGTGCGACGGCTGCCCCACCGCCATGGTTTCGCGATGCTGTTCACACGGGCATCCGTCTGGACCGTGGTCGCAGGGCTTTGGCTCGCGTTCTGGCTTCGGAGTGGACGTCGAATGCGAGTGCGCTTCATGCGAATTGCAAGCGTGAGAATGCCCACGCGCCGACGGCTGGCTGTGAGAACTACAGCCACCTTCGTGTCTGCACGCACTCGCAGTGCCACGCGAAAAGAAGCTATCCATAGTGCAGCAACACAGCGCTGGTCCAAAGACCACCGCCATGCTGAGATACGTGGATAGCGCAAATCGGAGCATAAACTCAACCTAAACCGCCCACTCGAACTCTCCAAAGTATACGGCCGGAGCGCATCTGGGACAACGGCGACTATCGCCTGGCGAGAATCGCTATGGCGCGCCAAGGAAACGGCGCATGCACAGCGTAGAAGAGTACTTCGGGAATCCAGTGTTTCGATTGTATCGGCTGGCGACTAATTCGGGCTGCAACACCTTTCCCAAACGGGTGAACAGAGACGTAATCGCGATTTAGCGATATCGGAACTTCCATTCATGCTGGCACTGTCGCCCTTCCAACCTCAGCAGGTGAATTCACCGCGAGCCGGATCGGACGTCGCCAGGTGAACGATATCGGCGACAAGCGCCGAACATCTCCGTGACGCCAGCAGAGCGTGAAACCCAAACTGCGGAGCGCAATAATAGAACCCACTTGGCTGGCGCCCTGTCGAGCATGGGCACGCCGCGATGGTTCGTTGCCGACGGTCACGCCTAGGAGGATCCGGCGCACTTCGTGGCGTCTGAGATCATCACTTAGGAACGCCAGGAGCTGCCCGTAGACACCTTGATCGCGTCTCGACGACTCCACGACCGCAGCGAACAACCAGACCTCGGTTGGTTGTAATTCAAAGCGCAGCCCGAGATCCGATTCGTCGAACGATTGGGTTGCAATCCAGGCACAGGCGATAACTTCCCCTCCAAGCCACGCCGCTGCCGCGCGGCGCGTTCTGACGTTGAAGTCATCAATGCATTGCTGGCTAGCGAGACCGCGCAGCATGGCTGCTTCGGCGTCATCGGCAACCCACCTTATCTGACAATCGAGTTCGGAGCCGCCTGTACGACGCGATTTCGTCGCCTCAGCCGCCTCGCCGAGAGACTTCGCCAGCGATATCTCGTACACGCCAAACGGTCGGGCTCGGAAAACCCAGACTGGCAAACGCCTGACGAGCTTCTTTACCGAACGGTATAAGGTCGTCATCACGGACATCGTCAATCTCAAAGGGGCTTCACGCCACGCCGTAAGTGCGAATCACTACTTCCCGTTTGCCTGTACGGCAACTATGAAATCCGTCGCTGCTCACCGAGGATCAACCTTCCATTCATTCTAATTTGGGAGAAGCCTTGTCGCACCGACTGGTTTAATCTGTCCGCCCACGGCTGCCGGGTCGTTGCAAAGTCGAGCTTCGGAACTATAGAGGCTGCCCGACGACACCGGCCGTCGATTTCGACTTCCTCGCGCCGCAGCGAACGAACGGAGTCGAGATGGTTCAAATGCGTCTGAGGGTACGTCCGCTGGGCGGTGAGCAACGTCGTGTAGTTTGTCTCGCCCGACTTAAGACGTGGGCAGTCTTCGAAGTTCTCTGTAGGGGCGGTTCCGCAGGACCCTTTGGTCAAGAGCATCTGCGGCGCAGCACAACTGCCCCCGCAATTAGGAGCATCCAAGACCTCGGCTCGGGTACGGCAACATTCGCGCCCGGCGTGCCGCTGCCGAGCTGTCGTTGCCAGACAAGGAAGTCGTCTCCGTCGCTATCGCCGTCGCCATCAGCATCGGAACCGCGGCCAGTGCCGAAGTCGCTTGCCCATTTGGCTAGATCGTCCCCATCGACGACACGGTCGCCATTGAAATCGCCGGCGATGGCAGGCAACACTTGCACCATTGTCGACACAGACGGCACCCCTTCGGCACTGACCACGAAGAGCATGTAGTAGCCCGGCGGCGCTAGATTCGCGTCCGCTGGCGCTGA
>JANOIK010000567.1:0-1796 GCA_031407585.1 Planctomycetota bacterium
GCCATCGACCGCGTCACCGAGCACAACTCCACGCGCGCCCGCATCGTCATCACCGACAACGGCTGCGGCATGACCGACGAAGTCCGCAAGCACCTGTTCGAACCGTTCTTCACCCGCCGCCGCTCCGGCCAAGGCACGGGCCTCGGCCTTTCCATCACGCATCGCATCGTTGCCGAGCACCGCGGGCAGATCGACGCCACGAGCGAGGGCCCCGGCAAGGGCTCGCGTTTCGTCGTCTCGCTGCCCGCCTTGGTTCAGGACAAGGAGAGTCATCATCGCCAAGCCGCCTAACGCCCAGGGTCTTACCCTGCTGTTCGCCGACGACGAGCCCTCGCTCCAGGAGCTCATGAACTTGGAGCTCCCGCGACTCGGCCACCGCGCGACCGTCTGCCCCGACGGCGCCACCGCCGTCGCCGCGCTCGACCGAAACACCTACGACTGCATCATCGTCGACCTCGACATGCCCGGCCTCGACGGCATCGGCGTGATCGCGCGCTGCAAGGAAACCTCGCCCGAGACCGAGTGCGTGGTCCTCACCGGCAAGGGCACGCTCGACACGGCGATCGCCGCGTTGCGCCACGGCGCGTTCGATTACCTCACCAAGCCGTGCCGCCTCATCGAGATCGAGGCCCTGCTCAAGCGCGTCGCCGAGAAGAAGCGGCTCGAACAGAAAAACCGCGCCCTCGAACATCAGGTCCGCCGGCTCGAAGGCGCCCCGCGCCTCATCGGCAGCACCCCCGCCATGCACAAAGTGCGGCTGCTCATCGAAAAAGTCGCCCCCACCGGCTCGACGGTTCTCGTCCTCGGCGAAACGGGCACGGGAAAAGAGCTCGTCGCTCGCTCGCTCCACGATCACAGTCCGCGCGTCGACGCCCCGTTCGTCGCCGTCAACTGCGGCGGCTTGCCCGAGACTCTCATCGAGAGTGAGCTCTTCGGCCATCGCAAAGGCGCCTTCACCGGCGCCGACGAGCACCGCGTCGGCCTGTTCGAGGTCGCCCACGGCGGCACGATCTTCCTCGACGAAATCGGCGAGCTGCCCAAGAGCATGCAGCCCAAGCTGCTCCGCGTTCTCGAAAGCGGCGAAATCCGCCGCGTCGGCGAGAACAAGCCGGTGATCGTCGACGTGCGGGTCGTGTGCGCCACGCACCGCAACCTGCCCGAGATGGTCGCCGCCGAGGATTTCCGCGAAGACCTGATGTACCGCATCAACACGTTCGAGATCCACCTGCCGGCTTTGAGGGAGCGGATCGACGACGTGCCCGAGCTCGCGCGCTTCCTGCTCGCACGCCACCGCCGCAACGTCAAAGACGCCGACGCGAACATCGCCGACGACGCCCTCGCGTCCCTCACCGGCCACGTCTGGCCCGGCAACGTCCGCGAACTGGCGAACGTCATCGAACACGCGACGATCCTCTGCGACAGCGGCCCCATCCGCCGTGAGCACCTCCCGCAACATTTCGACAGCCGCCAACTCGTGGGCAGCGCCCGCCACCGCCCCGGCGTGATGACGCTCCGCGAAATGGAAATGGAAGCGATCCACGACGCCCTGGAACGCACCGGCGGCAACAAACCGAAGGCAGCGGACCAACTCGGCATCAGCTTGAAGACCCTGTACAACAAGCTCAACCAAGAAGGCACGCTAGAAAAATCCGCGTAAAAAAGGTGCCAGGAATGCTCTGTCGAAAAGCTCTTCGCGTCAGAGGATCATGATGTTGTGCGTGAGGACGCGGAGGCTGATCTCTCGGGATTGCGACCAGTAGGTGCGCGCTCGTAGGGCAGATCCCATCGAGCGCTTG